>JAEZDL010000193.1 GCA_023418095.1 Bacteroidota bacterium | reverse complement strand
TTCGCCAGCAGCTTGCGGAATATGCTGCGGAGATCGATGGTCTCGTTCGAGTTGCCTGCGCTCATCTTATTGCTGGTTCTGTACTATGGTGAATATCACGCCTGCAGTGCTCAGGACCGACAGGATGATCACCAGCACATCGAGATTGAGGCGGCTGGCGCGCGCACCCAACGTTGGTACATATACGGCGTCGTTCGGCAGCAGGTAGTAATATTCAGAGCTTAGAACGCTGGTATTGGACAGATCGATATAGATCGCCTGCACCCCGCGATCGCTCTGGCGCATCAGGGTCACATGGGTCTTGTCCGCGAATTCTCCCGGGCCGCCGGCCATTGCGAGCGCCTCAAGGATGGTGATCTGGTTGTGGTACACGAAGAAGGCTCCGGGCCGCTCCACATCGCCCAGCACGCTCACGCGAAAGCTCACCATCTTCAGGATCACCGTTGCATTGGTGAAATATTCGTTGATCTTCCGCTGCACCAGCTCCTGCGCTTCACCCACGGTAAGCCCCTGTACCTTGATCTTCCCCACGGTGGGCAATTGCACGTTCCCGTTCTTGTCTACGCTGAAACCGTTCACGTAGAGCGCGGCATCATTGAAACCCTGGAAATTGTTCTGGCCTTCGATATTGAAGAAGCGGTGCGTGGCATCATCGAGCCCCATCACACGGATCGAAAGCACATCGTTCACCTGTATGCGATACTCGAACTTCTTGTTATCGAACAGCTTGCTCGCATCGGTGCTCAATGAGCGATCGTGCAGGTAGTTGATGCTGCGGCGGCCAACGCACGAGCCCAACAAAATCGCGATCAGAAGGAATGGAACTGTTCGCCGGAGGATATTCACCATGCTTGGCTGGGATATGTTGTATACGTTGAACGACGTGATGTGTTCACCCTGCGCGCTTTTCGTGGCGCGGGCGCGAAGATACTTCGTGGATCGGAGGCATTGGGCGGTGTGACCCGCCGCTTTGGAACATCGATCGGTTGATCGACGATGGCGCTGGCATTGGATCTGAGATCGACTTCCCAAACTGAAAAGCCATGGCAGACGATCCGAACAAGAAAGGAGCAGATGCGAAGCGCATCAGCCAGCAACCGCATGAACAGGCCTATCAACGGCGGAAGAAGAAAATGGAAAGCTCAAAGGGCAATGGATCCAACGGTGGGAACCGTTCGAACGGAAGCAAATAAGCTTACCTGCAGGGATGATCGCGGGGGCGGGAACCCCCGCGATCGTTACCAATGCTACACGATCGGCCATGAAAGGAAGGAAGCTTACAGCAGCGAACGTGGAGAAACAGCGAAAACAGATCGGCGCGGAACTGAAACGCCGTAGAATGGCCATGAAACTCACCCAGGAAGCTGCCGCTTCCATGGCCGGGATAACCCGGAAGGATGTTGCGGCGATGGAATTGGGCAGGCAGGATCATTCGATCGACCCCTTCATCCGCTACTGCGCGATCCTTGGTTCACCGATCCTGCCGGTGGGCTTCGATGTGGTGATCCGGGAAAGTGCCGGCGGACGGACGCCTTTCGAAGTGGTCTGAAAGAAAAGACCCGCCGATCGCTCGGCGGGTCTGTAGCCCGTAGGGGAATCGAACCCCTGTTTCATCCGTGAAAGGGACGCGTCCTAACCCCTAGACGAACGGGCCATTCACTATTCCATCCCGGTTAAGGGACGGCAAATGTAAGAACTCAGTTCCGATCCGCACAACCCAGCATCGATCATCTTGGCTCGAAGGTGTTCTGCGATCGGAAGCCGAGGCGTTTTCCAGTGCTGAGGTGCGGGGCGTTCAACTCGTGCATCTCGCTCACCGTCACCTGGTTCACTTGATCGTAGGGCGGCGCCAGCAGATCGAACTCCAGCACGTACATGATCACGGAAAGCAGGATCTCGCGAAGCTTCTCCTTGTCCATTACCTGCGCCGCCAGATCGCCGTACATCTTGCCCAACTGCCGCTTGCCTTGCAGGAAGAAGTGCCCATCCTTGTTGAGGAAGAGCCGGGCGATGAGGTAGCCCAGATCCCGATCGCGGTTGTACTTGAACGAATCGCTGAGGAAATTGTAGATGTTCACCACGCCGAAGAATCCGCGCAGCTCATCCTCCTTCAGGAATTCCGTCTTCCACAGTTCATTGTCCCGATCGATGCGGAAAACGTTCGTGTGCATGTGGAACACGATCACATCGCCTGCGACCTTCAATTCGCATGATGTGCTGCTCTTATCGGTGAAGCCGACAGCGATCCGTTTATCCTGCTGAATGATCTCCTTCTCCAGATCCACCGCAAGTTCCTGCAGGATCTCCTTGATCTCCTCGAACAATGACATGGTGCGGCGGTACACATCCTGCTTCATCACCGATTTGGTGCGAAGTACATCCAGGATCCGATCGCGCTGCGACTTCGTGGTCGTTCCGTTCTCCTTCATTCAATATGCTCTTGCGAACACCACCCGCTGCCTGCTCGGCCGGCCTGTTACCATGCACTTTCCCTCACCGGTGTTACCGGCGATCGGATCGAGCGGTATGCAGCGGATCGTGGCCTTGGTCTCTTCCTTCACTCTTGCTTCGGTTTCGGCGGTGCCATCCCAATGAGCAAGGATGAAGCCGCCTTCTTCGATCGCGGTCTTGAACTCTTCATATGAATCGACAATGCGCGTGGATCGCTCCCGCATCGCGAGCGCTTTCTGGTAAAGGTTCTCCTGGATCGCCTGCAGAAGGTTCTCGATCTTCCCGGCCAGATCGGTGATCTGCATCACCTGTTTTTCCAAAGTATCCCTGCGCGCTACTTCCACCGTGCCATTCTCCATGTCGCGTGGCCCAACCGCGATCCGCACCGGATATCCCTTGAATTCGTACTCGGCGAACTTCCAGCCGGGTTTCCGCTTATCGTCGTCATCGTATTTCACGGTGATGCCTTTCGATCGCAACGATCCGATCAAAGGCTGGACATATTCCGTGATGGATACCAATTGCTCTTCGTTCTTAACGATCGGAACGATCACGACCTGGATCGGAGCCAGTTTCGGTGGAAGCACCAGGCCATTGTCATCGCTGTGCGTCATGATCAGCGCGCCCATCAATCGTGTGCTCACTCCCCAACTCGTTGCCCAGACATGCTCCTGTTTGTTCTCTTTATTGGTGAAGAGAACGTCGAACGCTTTCGCGAAATTCTGCCCGAGAAAATGTGACGTCCCTGCCTGAAGCGCTTTTCCATCCTGCATCATCGCTTCGATGCAATAGGTCTCCTCGGCACCAGCGAAGCGTTCACTTGGCGTCTTCAATCCCTTGAACACGGGCATTGCAAGCCATTCCTCCGCGAAGCGGGCGTAAACATCGAGCATGCGCTCGGTCTCTTCGATCGCTTCCTGTTTAGTGGCATGCGCTGTGTGGCCTTCCTGCCAGAGGAATTCCGCGGTTCGCAGGAAGAGACGCGTCCGCATCTCCCAACGCACCACGTTCGCCCATTGATTGATCAACAATGGCAGATCGCGATAGCTCTTGATCCAACCGCGATAGGTGTTCCAAATGATCGTTTCACTCGTTGGCCGCACGATCAATTCCTCTTCCAGCTTCGCTTCCGGATCCACTACGACCCCATGTTCGGGATCGCTCTTCAACCGATAATGAGTCACCACGGCACATTCCTTCGCGAAGCCTTCAACATGTGAAGCTTCCTTGGCCAGATAACTTTTCGGGATGAACAGCGGGAAGTAGGCGTTCACATGTCCAGTGGCCTTGAACATTCCGTCAAGTGCCGATTGCATCTTCTCCCAGATCGCATAACCATGCGGCTTGATCACCATGCAGCCACGCACATCGCTGTGCTCCGCCAGATCGGCCTTCAGCACAAGATCGTTGTACCACTGCGCATAGTCGTCTTCACGCTTCGTAAGAATATCGGCCATTTCGTGGGTTTCGTGGTACTATTTTTGTTCCAACCGGCCTCAAAAGTACACAACGCGGAAGGCCTCACCTGCGTTGTAAATGCAAGACACCACCTGCATGAGCACTTCAAAATACATTCTTCCCGCCTATCTGCTGCTGGCGATGTTCGCCGCCTCGTGCGCGAGCATGCAGCCCACCGCAGGTGTGCAGGACGACATCTACTATATGCCTTCCGATCCGCCGCTGGAGACCGCTTCAAGCAAGAGCTCACCAGCACCTGGCCAGGGATCCAGCAAAGAACGATCGGCATCATATTCAGATGATTACTACGATCCAGCCACGGCGCAGAATTACGACCATCGGAATTACTACGACATGGCATACAACGATCCGTATTATTACAACTACGGCCGCTTTGGTTTCGGTACCGGCATGGGAATGGGGAGCATGGGCTGGCAGAGCGGTTGGAGCGGGCCCGGTTGGGGCATGGGCATGGGTTATGGCTACGGATATCCCATGGGCAGCGGCTGGAGCATGAGCCTCGGTTATGGATACGGATCGGGTTTCTACGATCCATGGTACGGTGGCTATTATCCGTATGGCGGATACTGGGGCCGGCCGATGGGCTATTCACCTTACGGCTTCTATGATCCCTATTACGGTGGTTATGGTGCGGGGAATTACTACGGCCCTTACGGAAACTGCTATGCGTGCTATACACCGGTGGTTGTAGGTGGATCGAGCGGTGTAGTGGTCGGCCACCGGCCTTCGATCGGAAGTAGCAGCAACAATAACTCAGGAAACAACACGGTGACGCAACAACGCATGTTCCGCGATCCCGTAGGACTTACGCCGGATGCACCGATCGATCGATCACGCTCGAATTCGATCATGAACGATCGGCGCACACCGATCTACAATACACAGCCTTCTCAACCGGAAAGATCCATCTTCAGGCAGGGCGGATCGCGGAATGAAGATCGTGGCACAAGGCAGATCGATCGCGGCATCAGCATCGAACGCGGTGGCGGTTTCGATCGGAATGAAAGCTCTCCTTCGCGCTCCGGCGGAGGCGGTTCCCGTACCATCACTTCTCCACGTCCACGCTGATCGATCCGGATGATCGGAAGAACACAACCGCCAATACTGCTCGCACTGATCGCGATCTGTTGCACCTCAACATCGTTCGCCCAGAATGAAGAAGATGCGATCCGGATCGGAACGATCATGCCAGGCGGCACGGCGCGAAGCGCTGGAATGGCGAACGCGTTCGGCGCACTTGGCGGCGATGGGTCGGCGATCTCGATCAACCCGGCGGGCTTCGGTGTTTACCGATCCAGTGAACTTTCCTTCACTCCTTCGCTGGAAGTGAATGATGCGAATTCGTTGTACCATGGAAAGCGCACCATGGATACGCAGGCTCGGTTCAACTTCAGCAATCTCACGCTGGCGATCAACAGCCCGAGCAAGAATGAAGGCGATTGGCGAAGCAGCACATATGGCATCGCTTTCGATCGGCAGGCGACGCATCATTACCGTCACCAAGCGATCGCGGATAATGTTCCGGGCTCGATCCTTCACCATTTCTACAATGAAGCTTTTGTGCTCGATCCAGGATCTGATTACGCAACGGCCTATCCGTTCACTTCCTCACTCGCTTGGGAAACGTTCGGTTTGGATACGCTTACCGGTGGAACGCTGATCACCCCACTGCCGTTCGGATCGCCAACGGATCAAACCCATACGCGTGTGACACGCGGAGCTTCCAGCAACACCTCGTTCTTCTTCTCCGGAAACTATAAGGATCGGCTCTACATCGGTGCATCGGTCGGTGTCGTGGGCCACCGTTTCCGTCGCACCTTGACGCATAGTGAGGTGAATCCGATCCCGATCGAACAGGACACCCTTCAGGAGCTCCAGGAACTGACCTACATCGAGAACTTGAGCACCACCGGCAATGGTTTTGAATTGAAGTTCGGATTGATCGGTAGGATCACTGAGTACTTCCGTGTTGGCGCATCCTTCCACAGCCCGCAATGGCTGCAGTTGAGCGATGGGTACGTGATGGAGATGACGACCGGGTTCCGGACGCCGGATTCCAACGGGAATTATGATTATGCGGCCACTTCACCTGATGGCGTTTTCAATTACCGCCTGAACACGCCTTGGAAAGTTGTTGGAAGCGCAGCGTATATCGCCGGTAAGAACGGACTGTTCAGCCTTGATTACGAATACCAGGACATGCGCCGATTGCGCTTCCAACCGAGCAGCCGCATCGTGGACGATTACGATTTCCGTATCGAGAACGAGATCATTCGTGAAGTCTTCCAGCCGGTACATACCGTGCGCGTGGGCACCGAATGGCGCACCGGTGCGTGGTACTGGCGGCTTGGCTGGGGTTACAGCACCGATCCATACGTGAGCACCGATCGGCGACACGGAAGCGCCTTCAGCAATTATGCGATCGGCGTGGGTTATCGAACCGAGCACGTCGGTATCGATCTGGGATTGAACTTCAACCAGCGAAGCACTTCGTATTTCCCATACGGACCTGATATTGCCGATCCGATCATTGCCGATCTGAGCACATACCGCGGCCTGGTGACCTTCAGCTTCAGGCCCTGATCACTTACGGGGTTTCCGCAGATCGATCATGGTTCCTGCTGGCAAAGCTGTGCCGCGGTCGATCTCGTTGTACTTCTCCAGCCGATCCAGCTTCACGCCATATCGCTGGCTGATATCCCAAAGGGTCTCTCCCTCCTGCACGGTGTGAACAAGAACCCCGTGTGCAGCATTGCGTTTCGGTTGGATGAAGATGATCTGTCCTTCTTCGATCGATGCTTTCTTGTCGATGTCGTTCCAGCGCGCGATCATGCCATGCGTCATCTCCAGATCATGAGCGAGCTTGCGCAGATCATCCCCTTCCTTCGCCCGCACGAATTTGATCTTCCCTTCGAACCTCTCGATCACACGTGACTCACTGATGGTGATCATTTCATCGTTGGGAGCCACCCGCTTTGGTGGCTTTTGCGCCAGATCTCCGGAGGTCTTTTCCTGCTTGTACACCACATCGACACCTTTGTCCAGGTTGTGCAATCCGTATCGTTCGATCAGGTTGATCAGCTTTTGCGGATAATTCGGATCGGTGGCATAACCGGCCTTCTTCAACCCTTTCGCCCAACCCTGGTAATCGGTTGGCTTCAATTCGAAAAGTGAAGCATATCGCGGTCGTTGCAGGAATTTCGCGTGATCATCGTAGCTCTGCGCCGCGTTCTTGTAAACGCGGAAGCAATCGTTCTTCTTGTCGTCGTCGTGGTAGGTCTTTCCACCGGTCCAATCGGGCGTGCATTTGATCCCGAAATGATTGTTGCTCTTGCGTGCAAGTTCGCTGTTGCCGTTGCCACTTTCCAGCAATCCTTGCGCAAGCGTGATGCTCGCCGGAATACCATGCTCCTTCATCTTCTTCACGGCCACGTCCTTCCACTGCGCGATGTAATCCTCGGGCGTGTTGCGTTGCGCGGCCGAGATCTGCAGCGATGCCGAAAGGATCAATGCGATCGATAGATTGCGTGGGATGTTCATATTCGGTGGATGCGTTCGCGACTCGCGAAACTATCGGGCCAGACATGCGGCGATCGCCTTCGCGATCGGCCAACTACCAACCGCTGATCGTTGATAGAACGATCGGCTCCTGCTCGTAAGTGTGCAGCGATCGGTTGCGCGATCTTTGTCTTTCGAATGATGGATCCGAAGGATGAAGAGCGGGCCCAGCGAGCGGAGCGGCTGGGCTTGAAGGAAGGTGATTTCTACTTCACGGAAGAAGGCTATCTCGTTTTCACGGAGCAGTATCACTTGAAGCGCGGGTATTGCTGCCAGAGCGGGTGCCGGCATTGCCCGTATGGATTCAATAAGAAGAAGGCGGATCGTTGATGCCTAGTTCTCCTTTTGTTCGAACAATTCCATCCGGCCGTCATCCACCCATACCGGGCCAGCACTACGAAGCCAGACGAATCCACGGATCTTATCCTTCGGTGATCGGATCACTGGGGTGAGATAGCGCAATCCAACCCGGTTCCAGATCCCTGGGATCAACCCAGTAGCATCGATCCGCTCATTCACCACGCCGTATTGTCTGCCATCATGCTCCATCCCAAAAACAAGGATGATCTCTGGCTTTGGAGCACTTTCAGGAAAGAAGATGTGGATCGAGTAATCAGCGTAAAGATGTTCCGCATCAGTGATGGCGCCATACTTGACCGATACTGCCGGGCTCCATGGCACTTCTGCGTCTATGCGAAAGCTCATCGGCGAAGCATTGAACGGTTCATTCACATACCGATCGGTCCACCACTCGGGATCTGGAGTTGAAAGAGGTTGTTCAATCATGGCGATCGATCGGTAACGGGCCGGATCCATTTGTGGAATGGTGCCATCCGATCTTCTTTCCACGACCAATAGATCTTCAAGATGTTCAAGCTTTTCGGTTCGTCCAAAGACCGCAAAATATGCCGCTTTGGTCATTTGCGAAGTGTGCATGATGCCATTCCGTACCTGCCAGGTCTGGAAGAGATTCAACACAACAAAAAACATTACTATGATGGACCAGATGATCTTAACTGATCGACTTCTCTGTGCGATATATGTGATCAATGAAGCCAGCGGAAGCGCAATGATCGCATAGGATTGGAGCAGTCCCCTGTTACCAAAACTGTCCGCGTACCACCAGATCGTCCAGCTTGAAGCGACCCAGCAGTACACGAGAAGAAAGATGATCACCGCCCATACTATCGATCTGGCTTGGCGGTAGAGATGGATGCAACCGACCAAGGCGAAGGCCATGATCGGCGTGTAGATGAAGAAACCTTTCCGAAAACTGAAGAGCACTTCGAGGATGTGTGGCCTATGGAGATCTAGACCTTCGCCGGCATTCGCATATCCATCATAAATGACCTGTCCAGTTGCGATCAACCAATAGATCGATTGTGGAATGAAGATGATCGCAACGATGACCAGTCCTTGTAAATACATTTTCCGATGGACTTTGATCCTCTCCCGCATCGAGCCGATCGAAGGTGATCCCAAACCCCAGAGCAGTGGGATGATCACCAAGATCAATTCGGTGAACCTTACGATCGTTGCGACCCCAATAAGAACTGCAACAATGTAGAAGTCGCGTGATCGCCCGTGTTCGTTCCATTTGATGGTATGCCAGACGACGCCTGAATAGATCGCGAACAAGAGCACATGCGGCATCAACGGATCGAAGGCGGCCATGTAGAACAGATTGCTTCCCATAAGCAGGAGAAGCAAGGTGACAGCGACCATCCCATCGTTGAATATGGAAAGGAGCGCTCGTCGCAGCCAGAGCAATCCAATGAGCAAATAGATCCATGAGCCTGCGACCAATGCGATCTGGTACGGCGGGCTCATTCCATCGGTGACGTGTCCGCTGATGCCAGCCATCACATGTCCGATCAGGAAAAATGGAAGCCACACAATTGCCTGCCCGATCGGATATCGTATGGCATGGCCTCGGTCGGTGGCATTGATCTGATAGAACGAATCCGATGGATGATATTTTGCGAATAGATCATTCAACCATGTAGGATCGGAAAGAGCAGGATCGCTGTGTAGGAAGATCGCCGGCAGATACAGGTAATAACCAAATACATCCCAACCGATCGAATGTTCACACCATTTCTCACGTGAAAGTGATACGATGATCACTATCAATAACGATGCGATCAATACAAATCTCTAAACACTTGTGCGGCGGATGCTCACCGCGGAAAATTAGAGAACCGGAAAATATCGCTGATCACAACGTCGAATTCAGAAGCTTCCCGCTTCCGATCAACTTGTGCAGGTAAGGCCGTGTGAGCGTATTATGGATCGCCTGGATGTGGTTCATGTTGTGGCAATCGCTTCCGATCAGTTCGTAATACCCGGCATCTATCAATCTTTCCGCGATCTGTTTCGTCTGCGGGCCGTATGCACCGGATAGCGCCACCAGATTCAACTGGAAAAGAACGCCACGTTCCTTCAACGTCTCGTACTTGCTAAAGTCGTTATACCAGAAACCGTAACGTTCGGGGTGCGCGAGTACTGGGCGAAAACCCTGCGTCTGCATCTGGAAGATAACGTTCAACAGGATCGCTGGTTCGCTGATGAAAGGCAATTCGAAGAGTAAAAGTCGATCGCCGAACGTGAGGACTTCCTTCTTCACCACACGCTGTTCCAGCTCGTGATCGAGGTAATATTCCGCAGCCGCTTCCACTTCGATGTTCACGCCCTGGCGGCGTACCTCCGCACGCAATTTCTCCAGACCGCCGAGGATGATCTCCGGCGTGTTCTTGTAGCCATCGGCCATGCTGTGCGGCGTGGTGATCACCTTGCGGTAGCCGAGTTCCGCCATCGTGGTGAGCAGTTCCATCGATGCTTCCAAGTGCGGTGCACCATCATCGATACCCGGAATGAAATGGGAATGCACATCGGTTCCAAGCACGGACAGATCCGCCGGACCGAGCTGTGGTTCCTTCTTTCCGAAAAGTCCGCTGAAGATGCCCATCTATCGCTGCGCGTACTGCTGCTCGTAGTAGTTCTTGTAAGCGCCGCTGGTGACATGCGCCAGCCATTCGGCGTTCGCAAGGTACCAATCCACCGTGCGCTCAAGACCGACTTCGAACGTGATCGAAGGTTTCCAGCCGAGTTCACGTTCGATCTTGCCCGCATCGATCGCGTAACGCAGATCATGTCCGGCGCGATCGGTGACGTAAGCGATGAGCTTCTCGCTCTCCCCTTTCGATCGGCCGAGCTTCTCGTCCATGATCGCACAGAGCAGTTTCACCAGATCGATGTTCTTCCACTCGTTGTGGCCGCCGATGTTATAGGTCTCGCCATTCTTTCCCTCGTGGAACACAAGGTCGATCGCGGCCGCATGATCTTCCACCCAGAGCCAGTCGCGCACGTTCTCTCCTTTTCCGTACACGGGCAATGGTTTCCGTTCCTTGATGTTATGGATCATCAGCGGGATCAGCTTCTCGGGGAATTGGTGGCTGCCGTAGTTGTTGCTGCAATTGGTGATCACGAACGGCAGCTTGTACGTATTCCCATACGCGCGCACGAAATGATCGCTCGCCGCTTTGCTCGCGCTGTACGGGCTTTGTGGATCGTACGGCGTGGTCTCCAGGAAGAGGCTATCGTCATGCAACGATCCGTAGACCTCGTCGGTGC
>JAEZDL010000177.1 GCA_023418095.1 Bacteroidota bacterium | reverse complement strand
CGTAGCATCCTGCAGCACTTCTCCCATTCTTACTTTTGGCCGCCCGCAGCCGGTGCCAAAGGAACAAAGGAACCGGCAATAACACACCAGCCCAGGAATGAGCGTTCAGCCGGAGTTGACGCCCGATCTCACCGATACGCGCATCGCGTTCGCCGATCGGAGCGACAAGGAATTGAAGGAGGCGGAATTCCTCTTCAGCATGATCGGCAACCCGTTGCTTTCAGCCGCCGGACAGAAGATCTCCCTGTTCGCATTATCGATCGGGCTGCCCATCACCGGTCTGGTGAAGCGCACGATCTTCAAGCAATTCTGTGGGGGTGAAACGATCGATGAGGCCTTGCGCACGGCTGAACGGCTGGCGAAAAGCCACATCGGAACGATCCTCGATTTCAGTGCAGAAGGGCAGGATGACGAAGCTTCGCTGAATGCCACCGCCGCGGAGATCCTGCGCACGATCGAAGTGGCGAGAACACGGAGGGAGATCCCGTTCTGCGTTTTCAAGCCCACTGGCATAAGCAGGCATGACCTGCTTGAGAAGGTGAGCCAGGGCACGGCGCTGAGCGCCGGGGAAGAGAAGGAATGGAACGCTGTGCAGGGACGGTTCGATCGGTTGTGCAAGGCCGCGCACGATGCCGGTATCCCCATTCTGATCGATGCGGAGGAAAGCTGGATACAACAGGCCGTGGACGATCTGGTGGAACGGATGATGCAGCGCTACAACCGCCAGAGGCCGATCGTTTTCAACACGATCCAATTCTACCGCCACGACCGGGTCGCTTTTCTGAACGAAAGTCTCCGGAAGGCGCAGGCCGGCGGATATCATTTGGGAATAAAGCTCGTGCGCGGTGCCTACATGGAAAAGGAACGGGAAAGAGCGAAGGAGAAGGGTTATCCTTCACCGATCCATCCCGACAAGCCCAGTGTGGACAAGGCATACGACGAAGGGTTGCGGATCTGCGTCGAGAACATCGATCGCATGGCGATCGTTTCGGGTACGCACAACGAAAGAAGTTCGATCCTCCTTACGGAATTGATCAGTGAGAATGGTCTTCGCCGGAACGACGATCGGATCTGGTTCTCGCAGTTGCTCGGCATGAGCGACAACATCAGTTACAATCTATCCCATGCCGGGTTCAATGTGGTGAAGTACGTGCCTTACGGTCCGGTGAAGAAAGTGCTTCCGTACCTGATCCGCCGCGCGGCGGAGAACACGAGCGTTGCCGGCCAGACCGGCCGCGAACTTCGCATGATCAAGGCTGAGCGGGTGCGGCGTGGCGGCACGGCTCAATGACCTGGATCACGCGGAACAGCTTCCTCGGCCGGAGCTGGATCGACCGAAGGCTGGCCTGAATCCCAATAGCTGTTGATAAGCGCAGCCACGATCGCCATCACCACCAGCATTCCCAGGATCACATACCACATCCTGCGTGCGGCGAACATGTCCGTGCGCCGGGTTTCCGTGGGCATTCCGGCCGGAGCGGGATCGCGTTGTTCGGAAGGATCTCTGCTTAGTTGTGCCATGCGAACGTAAGAACCATTCACGTTCCGCAGGCCGCATTCCGGTTCGCAGTTGGCGCTGTTGCTGAAGAAGCTGCGATCCCCGAGCGATCGAGTGCCATTTCAGGATCGTGGAGAGTAATCTACGATCGGGGCTATTGCGCACGCGCTTCGTGCAGTGACCAGAGCGTGGCGGTGGTATCCCGATCCAGATCGCGCAACACGGCCACGACCAGATCGGCACTCCGCCCTTTCAATTCCATGTTCACCCGGTAATAGATCGAATCGTCCGTACGTTCTGAATTGGCCAGATCGACCGAAGCGTTCGGCATCGCCAACCTCAGATCGCTCAATTCCGCCGGCCAGGCCTCCAATTGGGCTTTCGCTTCAGCCCGTGAATCGATCAATGTGAAGGCCAGCCGTTGCTTGATCCGGTTCTCGGGCAACCAACCACCGGAAGCCAAACGTTCACCATAGAAAAAGTACGCGAGCCCGCCACCGATGAGAACGCCTAACGCGTAAAGTAGGATCCTCCGCTTAAGGCTCATGCACGTGCGCGATCAAAATGCTGCGAGCAGGATATCAAGGTCCTTGTAGGGTAGCTTGAACGCTTCGCCGAGGATCGGGCTGGTGACCGTGCCGTTGTAGAGATACACGCCGTGGCGGATCCCGAGGTTGGTCTTGATCAATTCCTCGAAACCACCGACATCGCCCATGCTCAGGAGCATCGGCCCGAAGATGTTGCTGAGCGCCGTGCTGGCCGTACGCGGAACGCGGCTCGCGATGTTGGGCACGCAGTAATGGAGCACACCGTAACGTTTGTACACGGGATCGGTGTGCGTGGTCACTTCACTGGTCTCGAAACAACCGCCGCGATCGATGCTCACGTCCACGATCACGCTGCCGTTCTTCATCTCCTTCACCATCTCTTCGGTCACCACCATCGGCGTACGGCCATGTTCCGGCCGCAGGGCACCGATGGCCACATCGGCGTTCCGCAAGGCTTTGCGCAGTTCCTGGGGTTGTATCACCGATGTCCAGACACGCGCACCGAGATCGTTCTGCAAACGGCGCAGGCGGTAGATGCTCTTATCGAAGACGCGGACGCTCGCACCAAGGCCGAGCGCAGCCCGCGTGGCGAATTCACCGACAGTTCCAGCACCGATGATCACCACTTCCGCAGGAGCGACACCGCTGATGCCACCGAGCATCAATCCCTGGCCGCCTTTATCGGCGCTCAGGTATTCGCTGGCCACCTGGATGCATGTGTTGCCGGCGATCTCGCCCATCGCACGGATGATCGGATAGATCCCTTCGCGATCCTTGATGAAATCCCACGCCACGGCGGTCATCCGCTTCTCCATCATGCGCCGCAACGTATCCTTCGGCTGCACGGTAAGTTGAAGCGCCGAGATCAACGTCTGCTTATGGCGCAGCATCTCGATCTCGGTATGGTTGGGCGGCGCAACTTTCAGGATCAGATCCGCCTTGAATACCTGTTCGGCATTATCCGCGATCATGGCGCCAGCTTCACTGAAATCACTGTCCTGGAACTGCGCCGGTTGGCCCGCACACCTTTCTATCACCACTTCGTGCCCGCGGCCCACGAGCGCCGCTACCGAAGATGGATCGAGCGGTACACGATGTTCCTGAAACGTGATCTCCTTCGGAATGCCGATGAACAGGCTTTTCTTGCGGCGGCCCACTTCCATCACCTGCTCCTGCGGGACCATGGCCACTTCGCGGGCCAGCTGCTTCAACAGTTCACTGGAGGGGTTCATTCTGCCAGATGCCGGTGCGGCTTGTATGGAGGCGCCAAGGTACGCCGAAGCAACGTTGCACCATCAACGCACCTCTTCCATCCGTATCGTTCTATGCTGGCCCGGACCGACCGAAAGATGAAGAGCGATCGTGCCGATCGGGAAAAATTCCTGTGCGATCTCCGGCCATTCAATGAAGCAATGATCGCCGCTGTCGATGTATTCAAGGAAACCGATCCCCTCAAGTTCTCTCGGATCACCGATCCGGTAAAGGTCGAAGTGGTAAACGGTCCCCCCATCCTCCGTGCGGTATTCGTTCACGATCGAAAAACTTGGGCTGCTGGTGCTTTCCTTCACTCCCAATGCCTCACAAAAACCCTTGATCAACGTGGTCTTCCCGGCTCCAAGATCACCGCTGAAGGTGAAGATCCGCCGATCGGTGTAGGACTGCAGGATCATGCTGGCCACGGCGGCGGCATCGGCTGGTTTGCGCAGGGTGATCGTGGCGAGCACGGCGCAAAGATCGATCGAAGCATCGTTCCCGATCGCTTTTCCGCGCCACCGTTAGCTTTGAACGATCACAGAAGGATGACCACCGCGACCGCCAACACCACCGATCGGTTCCAGAAAGAACTACTTGAAGGGATCCCAGCTAAACTTCCAACGGCACGAAAGCGCGATCCGAACGTAAGCCATGCGCCGGTACGTAAGGAGATCCTTTCCACAGAAGAAAAAAAGTTGGCTCTGCGCAATGCCCTGCGCTATTTCCCAAAGGAACTGCATAATGAACTTCTGCCCGAATTCCTGGATGAACTGAAGCAATTCGGCCGCATCTACATGTACCGGCTCATGCCGCAAGATCCGATCGAGGCCCGGCCGATCGGCCAATATCCAGCGCGATCCAAGCAGGCCGCTGCGATCATGTTGATGATCCAGAACAACCTCGATCCAGCCGTGGCGCAACATCCGGAAGAACTGATCACGTACGGCGGAAACGGCGCGGTGTTCCAAAATTGGGCTCAATACCGGCTCACGATGAAGTACCTGGCGGAAATGACCGACGAGCAGACGCTGGTGATGTACAGCGGCCATCCACTCGGGCTCTTCCCCAGCCACAAGGACGCACCACGCGTGGTATTGACCAACGGAATGATGATCCCGAATTACAGCAAGCCGGATGATTGGGAGAAATTCAATGCGCTCGGTGTGACGCAATATGGCCAGATGACCGCCGGGAGTTACATGTACATCGGTCCGCAGGGGATCGTGCATGGCACCACGATCACAGTGCTGAATGCGGTGCGGATGCTTCCTTCCCCCCTCTCCACCGGAAAGGGGCCGGGGGTGGGATCAAGGCTTCCTCTCTTCGTGACATCCGGCCTTGGCGGCATGAGCGGTGCGCAGCCGAAGGCCGGCAACATCGCGGGTGTGATCACGCTATGCGCTGAGGTGAATGAAGCGGCGGCGAACAAACGGCATGCACAGGGCTGGGTGGATGAAGTGATCGAAGATCTCGATCGCGCGATCGATGCCGCTCTGGAATGGCAGAAACGCGGTAAGCCGCAGAGCATCGCCTACCTCGGCAACATCGTAGATCTCTGGGAACGGCTGGCGGATCGGAAGATCAAAGTGGATCTTGGAAGCGATCAGACCAGTCTGCACAATCCGTGGGCGGGCGGCTATTATCCGGCCGGCCTGAGTTTCGAGGAGAGCAACCGGTTGATGGCATCCGATCCATCAGCCTTCAAACGAAAAGTGCAGGAAAGCCTGAAGCGGCAGGTGAAAGCGATCAACGCACTTGCCGATCAGGGTATGTACTTCTTCGATTACGGGAATGCATTCCTGCTGGAATCGAAGCGTGCCGGAGCAGCGATCGAAGGAGATGAGGGTCGCGAGTTCCGCTATCCGAGTTATGTGGAGGACATCATGGGCCCGATGTGTTTCGATCACGGTTTCGGGCCGTTCCGTTGGGTGTGCACGAGCGGTGATCCAAAGGACCTGGAAACCTCCGATCGGATCGCGGGCGATGTTCTGGAAGCGATGCTGAAGGAAGCACCCGATCGGATCAAGCAACAGATCGGCGATAATCTCCATTGGATCCGATCGGCGCAACAGAACAAGCTCGTGGTCGGTAGTCAGGCCCGCATTCTTTACGCTGACAGTGAAGGAAGGATCCGGATCGCAGAAGCTTTCAATGAGGCGATCAAGAGCGGAAAGATCAGCGCACCGATCGTGCTGGGACGTGATCATCACGATGTGAGCGGCACCGACAGCCCTTACCGCGAGACCAGCAACATTCGCGATGGCAGCCGCTTCACGGCGGACATGGCCGTGCAAAATTTCGTGGGCGATGCTTTCCGCGGAGCGACCTGGATCAGTTTGCACAATGGCGGCGGCGTAGGCTGGGGCGAAGTGATCAACGGCGGTTTCGGCATGGTGCTCGATGGCAGCGCGGATTCCGATCGCAGGCTGAAGATGATGCTGCACTGGGACGTGAACAATGGGATCGCGCGGAGGGCATGGGCGCGCAACCCGAACGCGCGGTGGAGCATCGAACAGGAAATGAAGCGCGAACCCCAACTGAAGGTGACCTTGCCGAATGAGGTGGATGATGGGCTGCTCGAAAGAGCCTTCGATCGATAAAATTTTTCAGCCGTACCCAACCTTACCGATCCGCCGTACGTGTATGTGATCGGAAACAACATCCGTTCAACCGAAAACCCTTTGATCCATGAGACAATTGATACGCATGCTCCTGCTTTGCTTGCTTGGAGTATCCTTCTTACCGGTTAGTGCACAGCTTCCTGACACAGTATCATTGGATCTGCGAGCAAGTGCCGACGGCGGGGCATTGGAGATCTATGTAAGATCTCATGGAGTCAACTTTGACCAATACGCTCAGGCGATAACGTATACTATCCAATGGCCAACCAGTTCAGGAGCAACGTTGGGTACATCGGAATCATTCTGTCCAGGGGGTATCAACCTTCTTGAGTACGGGCAATTCAACTCGAGTGGATACAACCGTACACGATTCTATTCGGAAGGAATTGAACAGTTGAATACAGCATGTCCCAATGAAACTTGGATCTCTGATGAATGGATCTTATTGCAGAGGATCCAGATCGAGAATTTGTCCGGAGCCACGATGTTTCAATTTGCTACTGACGGATTTGCTGAAACGCAAAGCCTTGTCCCGTACTTGGAATTGACCAATGCTCCTTTGGCTTGGGATTATTGCGACGCTGGCCTTGGTTGCGGAAAGATCCTGAATGTTATCAATGATCCCGTTTCCTTGGGACAAGGATCTTCTCAATACGCAGTGATCGTGCAAGGTCACATCGCCGGTTGCTCACCAGCGATCGCCGGTGGCACAGTTACCATTACATCCGTACAAGGAACGCAGCCTTCGGTTACCGTTGAAGTTCCACTTAATGAGAACTGCTTCTACCAGCACACTTTCCTGATGGATAGTCAGATCGGCTGGTTCCAGGTGACCGGAAGTTGCGGAAATGGAACAGCGGACATCAATTCGGGCCAATACCAGGCAATTAACGGCGTTGCCACCATTACACTGGACCTTGATTGCGGCGCACCCACCGATTGCATCGCCTGCTTTACCATGGAACAAACAGCACCCTTTGTTGCCAATTTCGATGGCACGTGCAGTAGCAGCAGCGATCCGATCACCACTTACATGTGGGACTTCACCCAGGGAGCACAGGAAGGCCAAACCGCCACGGTCACATTCCCGGGTCCGGGAACATATGCTGCATGCCTCAACGTTTTCACCGATAACGGGTGCTGGAACAGCATCTGTCAAGCGGTGGTAGTGGATGCCGATGGGAATATTACGATGCAGAATTCACCCTGCGAAGCGGATTTCTTCCTGCAGCAAACCCCGAACGTTCCGTTCAGTCTGCTGACCACGAACCTAAGCTCCGGTCCTTCCGATATGACCTATTCGTGGCAGATGCCTGATGGAACGTTATCGAATGAAGCGGAACCCTCATTCACATTCGCGCAATCGAACAATTACGAAGTGTACGGGATCTGCCTCACCATCACCGGCACCGATTGTTCCAATACCTACTGCGATACCATCTATGTTGATCCGAATGGTGGATTGTATTTCGAATTCCAACCGAACTGGTATTGGGACTGCAATTATCAATTGAACGGGCCTGCTGTAGCTGGGACACCATGTGACGACATGGATCCGAATACGATCAACGATGCATATGATGAATTCTGCAATTGCATTGGCGAGGGTGGAACTTCAGCTTACACCGTAACGGTGCAAGGCCACATCACCGATTGCTCACCTGCGATCGCGAACGGTCTCGTCTCGATCATCAACCCCTACGACCAGACGACACTTGCCACCACAACGCTCAACGCGAACTGTTTCTACCAGATCACCATTCCGGTGAATTCGGCCATGGACAGCTTGTGGGTAAGCGCTTCGTGCATGGATGGAACTGTCGCGACGAATTCAGGCGTATATCAGATCGGCCTCCTCGGCACCGATACGCTCACGCTCGATCTGGATTGCGACGGAGCGGAACCAACCGAATGCGAAGCAGGCTACTGGGTGATCCAGGCATACGACAGCGCGAACGGGCAGATCGAACCGATCCCATTCGAGCTTTGGGTCTGGAACCTCAGCACAGGCTCTGGCAACTTCCAATTCCTCTGGAATTTCGGTGATGGAACTATTTCAAGCGATCCTTACCCCACACATACCTACGCAACAGCAGGTCCTTACGAGCTTTGCCTCACGATCTGGGATGCCACCGGTTGCACCGATACATATTGCAGCACGATCAGTGTGGATGGCGATGGTCTCCTCGGAATGGCCGGTGAAGGCAACGATCGCAATGTTCTTACGCTGAACGTGATCGCAGCACCTGTCTCCACGTCGATCGATGAAGATGCGAACATGCATGATCTGATCGTATTCCCGAATCCCGCGACCGATCAACTCACGATCAGCCTGGACAGCCGGATCACAGGAAGCACGCTCGTTTCCATCGTCGATCTGAACGGACGCCTGGTGCGCACATTGAGCACTACCTTCAACAAGGGAACGAACAAACTCACGATCCCGGTGAACGAACTCGCCGAAGGAATGTATTCGATCCGGATCGAGAACAGTGGAAGCTCGATCACGCATCGTTTTGTGAAGACGAAGTAGGATCAATTTAGGTAGCGATCGAAGGGTGGCCCCGATCGGGCCGCCCTTCGGCGCACCTGCGAGTATGGTGAACGAGCGGCTGATAGAACGGTGCATTCGCGAGGAGCGCAAGGCGCAGTACGAGCTGTACCGCGCGCTTCATCCGATGATGATGTCCGTCTGCTCCCGATATGTACGCAACAAGCAGGATGCTGTCGCGCGCATGAACATCGGTTTCTTGAAGATCCTTCAGAACATCGGCAAGCGAAGAAAGGAAGTGCCATTCGAGCTTTGGGCGCGCAGGATCATCATCAATACGGTGATCGATGAATTCAGGAAGGAACGGGATCGGAAGGAGATGGAAGCGATCGGCGATCCGCCCGAGAACAATGGATCGAGCAGTGTGAACGAATACTTGAAGCACATGGAGGCAGAAGCTTTTGAGAACCTGTTGAAAGAGCTGCCTGCGATGTCGCGGAACGTGTTCAACCTGTTCGCGATCGATGGTTATTCACATGCGGAAATAGCGGAGATGTTCGGCATCAGCATCGGCACATCGAAATGGCACGTTGCACATGCCCGCACCGTGCTGCAGCAACGCCTTCTGCAGATGTCATCATTAAAAGCCACCTTGAGATGAAGGAGCACAACGAATTCGACAAGCTGGCCAGGCGCAAGCTGGAAGAACGCGATCACGCGTTCCAGGATGCGCATTGGGCGGAAATGGAGAAGCTGATCGATGCTGGCGGAAAGAAGCGCCGCGGCGGCTACTGGCTGATCCCTGTTCTGTTGTTGCTTCTCGGTGGTGGCACCTGGATCTTCAACGAAAGGGAAGAAAAGACCATAGGAAATAGTGAAGTCGCTTCCGTCGGAACAACGGTGGAAAGTGAAGCGGAGAATGAGCTGATCGATGATGCCGACCAGCCCGCAGTTGTAGCGGATGAAGCTCCGATCCAACCTTTGAAGAATGCCGATCCATCAAGCGAAGAACGCGTTGCGGAAGTGAAGGAAAGCCCGATCGGAACGCAGATAAGAAGAGATGAAGCGGAACCGATCGAAGTCACTCCAGAAGAAAAGACCGGACCGATCGCATTGAACCATCAGCGTGAACGATCGGAACAGAATAGGACCGGGATACCGGCCGGATCAAATGGATCCGATCGACCAGTTGAACCTGATCATGACGCGATCGAGATGACATCGGTAATTTCAGATCCGACTGAAATAGACCCGATCGTTCCAGCGTATGAAGAGAAGAACCACATGATCATTCGATCGACGGATGATCAGGGAAACTCTGATCCGTTCACGCAAGAACATGATCCGATCGAGAAGAGCGAGAACGATCCCACCACAGATCTTTCAAGCGAAGAACAGAATGATCCAAATGCGACCATCGACCCTCGATCCGCCGAAAATGGATCAGCAATCGTTGAGGATCGACGAAATGATGCGTCCAACGAGGGCATCGATCCGGCTTCGGCTATCGCAGAACCAGTTGTAACTACACCAACTGAAGATCAGCTCACCAGCGATACGTCGGGAACATCGGCGCCTCAGATCGCGACCAACGACTCTGCCGCCCTGGCCACACCAGAACCCACACCGATCATCGATCCGCGATCACCTTTTGAATTGAGCATTCTCGGTGGATCGATGTTCACGACAAGTCATTACAGCGGTCCGCTATCACAGGATTGGAACAGCACGATCGAACCGCAACAAACCCTTGCCAGCGGTGTTGAAATCATGCGCATGGGCCGTAATTTCGGGATCGGCAGCGGGCTGCATTACAGCACGTACGCCGAGCGGATCATCACGCAACAGCTTGATCGCTCCGAGAGCGCCGAGCATCATTATTACTTCCTTTCACCGGTCGATACAACGCTGTTGATCATCACCGATTCAACTTTCGTGAACGGCGAGTGGTACTACACCGGCGAATCGATCTACACCACGGTACATGTGCTCGATGAAGGTTACGAAACGATCACCACCAATACGCGTGTGCGCGATGCGCGCGATCAGGTGAACCGCACCAGTTATCTGGAGATCCCGCTCTTGCTCGATGCACACCTTACTCAAGGGCGTTGGAGCCTCGGTCTGCGCGGCGGTCCAACACTTGGTGTGCTCACCATGCACCGGGGATCTGTGCCGCATACCGATGCGGGTTACCTCGATCTCGCCGATCAAGACCTGCGATCGTTGGTCATCGGTTACACCGCGCGTGCATACATTCGGCATCGGTTCAATGCCGGCTGGTCGATCGGGCTGGAACCAATGATCGGCGGGCATCTGATGAACAGTTTTGCGGATGATGCTCTTGTTCGGAAACCTTCATCCTTCGGTGGAATGCTGAGCCTGACCTATCGCATCAAGTAGCATCGGCCGCGTTGCGATCTTTGTGCAATGATCGGACGGAATGCTGCGATCTCTTTCACTCTCATCGCTTCTGTTCTGATCAGTTGTGCCATGCCAGAACAGATCGATCTTGAGCAGCTTCCTGCGTTCACCGCCTCAGGGAATTTGAACGCAGTGATCGAGATACCGGCAGGTGCGAGCGACAAATTCGAATACGACCCTGTCACTGGTGAATTCCCTGTTTCCCTTCGCAACGGCATGCCCCGCCGCATCGCGTTCCTTCCGTATCCGACCAACTATGGATTCATCCCCGGAACGAAGATGAACAAGGATGAAGGCGGCGATGGCGATGCCGTGGATGTTTTCGTTCTCTGCGGATCGGTGCCTACCGGAACAGTGCTCGAAGTGGAACCGATCGGCATCATTGCACTGCTCGATGCCGGCGAGCGCGACGACAAACTTGTGGCCATCCCGACCGATCCGCAATTGCGATCGGTGGATGCGGAGGACATCCATGAATTGCCGCAGGCTGCGCGCGACATTCTCGTTACGTGGTTGCTGAATTACGATCCGGAGGATGGCGCGGAACTCGTTGCGGTGAAAGGCCGCGCCGATGCGATCGCCACGGTGAAGCGCTGGCAGGTGCGGTGATCAAGCGCGCAATTCCGCGCCGGTCTCCTTTTCGATCATGCCCTTGATCCGCCCCATCGCTTTCTCCACCTGCTCATCCGTGAGCGTACGTTCACTGTCCTGTAGGATGAAGCTCAAGGCATAGCTCTTCTTCCCATTCGGCAGTTTTTCGCCCTGGTACACATCGAACAGGTCAACTTCGCGCAGGATCTTGCGCTCGGCAGCGAATGCGATCTTCCGCAATTGATCGAACCGGATCCGCTCATCGAGCAACAGGCTCAGGTCGCGCCGCACCGATGGGAATTTCGCGATCTCCCTGAACACGATCTTCTCTTCACCACAAAGTTGCAACAGCAGCTGTTCATCGATCGATGCGAAGAAGACCGGCTGGTTCACGTCAAATTGTTTCAGCATCGCGGGTGGAACCTCGCCGATCGTCGCGATCGTATTACCCTTCACCAATACCCGGTGGCCGTGGTGCAGTTGCCGATCATCGATCGGATTCCATTCCGTGCGATCGAGTAGGCCCAGACGTTCCAAGATCGATTCAAGTTCCTCCTTCGCGTCATGCAACTGCACTTTGCGCCGTTCACTGCGCCACCGATCGGGTCCCAAAGCGCCGGTGATCGCGATAGCGAGATGATCCATTTCGATCGAAGCACCATCCTTCTGGAAATAGATCCTTCCACGCTCGAAGAATTTCAGGTCGCGGTGCTGACGGTTGATGTTGTGCGCGATGGCCTGCAGCATTCCGGGAAGCATCGATGGCCGCAACACATCCAGTTCGGTGCTCAGCGGATTCTTCAATCGAACCAGATCACCGGTGAACGTGGAACCTTTCACACCACTGGTGAGCGAAGGCGTCATGATCTCACGAAAGCCGCGCGCGGCAAGGTGCGATCCAAGTTGTTGCCGCAGGCTTTCCATGTTGAATTGCTCGTGCGGAACGGCAGGCACCATCAATCGTTCCGGCAAGGGCACATGATCGAAGCCGTGGATGCGCAGGATCTCCTCGATCACATCTGCAGGACGCGTCACATCCACGCGGTACGGCGGCACAAGAACGGTGATCGATCGTTCATCCTTTTCCTTGATCTGAAAGTCGAGTGAAGCAAGGATGCCCATCGCTTCCTTGGGTACGATCGAGAGGCCGGTCAGCTTTTCGATCCGATCGAAGGGAAGCTTCACCTCCTTCCATTTCCCATCGATGGAATTGATGTCGGTGACCGGCGAAATGATCTTGGCTCCAGCGACCTCCTTCAACAGCAACGCGGCACGCTTCAGCGCATAGACCGTGATCTCCGGATCAACGCCGCGCTCGAACCGGAACGATGCATCGGTGTTGAGCCCATGGCGCCTCGCCGTTGCGCGAATGCTTCCCGGATCGAACAGTGCGCTTTCAAGGAAAACGCGTGACGTGTTCCCTATGACACCGCTGTTCTCCCCGCCGAACACACCCGCGATGCACGCCGGCTTTTCCGCATCGGCGATCACCAGATCGGCGCCGTCCAGCTTCCGATCCTTTCCATCAAGCGTGCGGAAAGGCTCTGAACTTGCGGCTTTTCGCACCACGATCGAATTATTCGCAAGCCGATCGGCATCGAAGGCATGCAACGGTTGTCCCAATTCATGCTGAACGAAATTGGTGACATCCACCACGTTGTTGATCGGTTTCAGGCCGATCGCTTTCAGCAATTCCTGCAACCATTCGGGCGAAGCAGCCACCTTGATCCCTTCCAGTGTTACACCGGCATAACGCGGACATGCGATCGGATCCTTCACTTCAACCTTCACCGCATTTCCTTCACCATCCTGCGCAAAGGCCGAAACATCGGGAAACTTAAGCTTCAATGCCGATCCGTTCCGGTGGTTCAGCGCGGCGATCAGATCACGCGCAACTCCCACATGGCCCATCGCATCGGTGCGGTTCGGCGTAAGGCCGATCTCCAGAACGTGATCGGAGGTCAGACCGAGTTGCGTTTCAGCGGAAGCACCGATCTCGGCATCCTGCGGCAGCACCATGATCCCGTCATGACCTTCACCAAGACCGAGCTCATCCTCGGCGCAGATCATGCCATTGCTTTCCTGCCCACGGATCTTGCTTTTCTTGATCGTAAGTGACGAGCCGTCCTTCATGTTCAACGTGGTGCCCACGGTGGCGACCAGCACCTTCTGCCCTTTCGCGACATTCGGCGCACCGCAAACGATCTGCACCGGATCATCCTTGCCAAGATCCACCATGCACACGCGAAGCCGATCAGCATCGGGATGCTTTTCACATTCCAGCACTTCGCCTACGATAACTCCTTTCAACATGCCTTTCACCGGCTCGAAAAGCTCGACGCTCTCGGTCTCCAGGCCAGTGCTGGTGAGGATCTCAGCGGCCTTATGCGGATCGAGATCGGTGTCGATATAACGGCGAAGCCAATTCCAGGAAATACGCATGTGATCTTCGGAAGATCGGCGAAGATACCAAGCCGGTGGGAGCATGATTAATTTGGCCGCGCTCCAATGGACCTGAAGAAGAACAGTGTGGTTAACGGCGCGGCCTATGCGCTGGCCACCGCAGGCACGATCATAGGTGAGATGCGTGGCCTGCCCCTGTTGAACCACATCTGTGCGCCGGCGATGATGATCGTTCTTTCGAGCTGGTTCTTCTTCAACAGCCGGCGCGTGGGCGACAGGTTCACGCTTCTGATACAGGCGGGCCTTTTCTTCTCACTTATCGCCGATATCGCACTGATGTTCCAGCGTGCTGATGAGTTCAATTTCCTGATCGGCCTGGGCGCGTACCTGCTCGCGGTTCTGTGCTATACCATGGCCTTCATACACAACGTGGCCGATATAAGTGGCGGTGGAAGTCCGGCCGTGCCTTCGATCGTGGCGCTGGGCCTTGGCGGCTACGCCTTCATTTTCGGATCACGGTTGATGCCGTACCTGGATGACGGGATCTCGATCCCGATCATCGTTTTCATCGTGCTGGTGACATGCATGGGCATCGCGGCCGCTTTGCGTTTTGGCAAAACGTTCGTGCGCAGCTTCCTCATGGTGTTGCTGGGTTCGTTCTTCTTCATCGCATCGTTCAGTTTTCTCGCCACCAATCGTTTCATGCTACCGCTGGAACACGCCGGGTGGTCGATCACGCTTACCTATTCGATCGCGCAATACCTGATCGCAGCCGGTTGTCTTCTGCATGTGCTGGATCCGGAGGAGATCCGCCGCAAGGCGATGCTGAGCACTTAACTGATCCGGCCCCACAAAGGCCTGTCTCGCATCCTTTCCTTCAGTGTTCCCGCGATCGGGGCGTTGATCGGATCCTTCAATTCCGGATCGGCATCGAGCACGCGCATCGCAGCCTGTCGCGCCAGTTGTAGCAGTTCGGCATCCTCCGCAAGATCGGCGATCTTCAGTTCAGGTATGCCGCTCTGTTGCGTACCCATCAGATCGCCCGGACCGCGCAACCGCAGATCCACTTCGGCGATCTCGAACCCATCGTTGGTGCGCACCATCGTTTCGATCCGGGCCCGCGCATCGTTGCCAAGCTTATCTCCGGTCATGAGGATGCAGAAACTTTGTTCCGCGCCACGGCCCACACGCCCGCGCAATTGATGCAGTTGCGAAAGCCCGAAACGTTCCGCGTTCTCGATCACCATCACACTCGCGTTCGGCACATCCACACCCACTTCGATCACCGTGGTCGCGACAAGGATGTTCGTCTCGCCTTTCTTGAAACGCGCCATTTCGAAGTCCTTCGTCGCCTGATCCATCCTTCCGTGAACGATGCTCACCGCATAGTTTGGAAGTGGAAAACGGCGCGTGATGCTTTCAAAGCCATCCATCAGATCCTTCAAAACCGCTTGTGATGTCGCCTGCATTTTCTCGCTCTCTTCGATCAGCGGATACACCACATAGATCTGCCTTCCTTTCGCGATCTCCTGCTCCATGAAACCGAAGACCGCATTGCGCGAGTGATCGAAGCGATGTACGGTCTTGATCGGTTTTCTTCCCGGTGGAAGTTCGTCGATCACACTGGTGTCGAGATCACCATAAAGCGTCATTGCGAGTGTGCGCGGGATCGGAGTGGCGGTCATCACCAGCACGTGTGGCGGGATATCGCTCTTCGCCCAAAGACGGGCGCGCTGCGCTACACCGAAACGGTGCTGTTCATCGATCACCACCAGGCCGAGTTTTTCGAAGATCACCTTGTCCTCGATCAGTGCATGCGTACCGATCAGGATGTGGATCTGCCCCAGCCGAAGCGCGGTGAGAATGCTTTTGCGCTCGGCCGGCTTCGTACTACCCGTAAGGAGCCGCACAACCACCGGCATATCCTTCAGCATTCGGCTTATGCTCGCGAAATGTTGTTGCGCGAGGATCTCCGTCGGTGCCATCAGCGCGCTTTGCGTTCCATTGTCCAGCGCGATCAACATGCTCAGCAGGCCCACAAGTGTTTTCCCACTGCCGACATCGCCTTGAACGAGACGGTTCATCTGGCTGCCGGTCGCCATGTCCTTGCGGATCTCCTTCACCACACGCTTCTGGGCGCCGGTCAACTCGAACGGAAGATGATGCTTGTAGAAATCGTTCACGTGTTCTCCGACGGTGGCGAACACTCTCCCGCGCAGATCGCGTTGCAGCAATTGTTTCTGCTTCAGCAATTGAAGCTGGATGTAGAACAGCTCATCGAACTTCAGCCGCTTGATGGCTGCATCCAACTTGCGCTGATCCTGTGGCGCATGGATCTGGCGGAAAGCCTCTTCGCGCGAAATGCCCCCGGCGAGATCGATCATGGCGCGGTTCAGCGTTTCCGGCAGGCCCCCGATCACCTGAGCGAGCAGCGCCTTCTGCAACTTCCAGATCTGCCGGCTGCCCAACCCTTTCGCGCTGAGTTTTTCCGTGGTGCTGTAAACAGGTTGAAGCGCCGCCTCGAACCCTTGCTCCCATTGAGAAGCGAGCTCCAGTTCCGGATGCGGGAAGTTCACTCGTCCATGGAAGAAGTTCGGCTTGCCGAAGAGGATGTATTCCTCACCCGGTTTCAACGAACCTTTCAGCCAGCGCGCGCCTTTGAACCACACCAGTTCCACCGACCCGGTCTGGTCGGTGAGTGAAGCGACAAGCCTTGCCGATCGCTTTTCACCCACTGTGCGCAGCGCACCCAGCTTTCCGCGCAACTGCGCCTGCGGTATCTCTTCGTTCAGATCGCTGATCTTCTGAAAGACGCTTCGATCCACGTAACGGAACGGGAAGTGTTGGAGCAGATCGCGATACGTATGGATCGCCAGTTCCTTGCGTAGCAATTCCGCCCGCAAAGGCCCAACGCCCTTCAGGAATTCGATCGGAGTATCAAGGATATCGGGCAAGGCGGCCGGAAATTACTTCGCGGCGGATCGGCAGATGATGGATCAACAGATCGTACAGGTATAATACCAACCGCTACACGAATGCTGATATCCCGATCGGAATGCTTTGGGCGAATGCCGCGCCATCCCGCATTTCTGCGGGAGTGCGCGTCACCGGGCTATCCGTTACAAGTCCGCACTCGCAAAGCCTCGCTTGCGGGCTTTCCACTTCTATCCCTTTCGCAGATCCGGCATGGACAAGGAAAGGATTATCAGATCGCCCCCACCCCCAACATCAGCGCCGGCTCCTCCATGTAGCTCTTGAAGGTCTGCAGGAATTACGATCCGGTGGCGCCATCCACGGCGCGGTGATCACAGCTTAGGGTCACTTTCATGGTGTTGCCGATCACGATCTGTCCGTTGCGCACCACGGAGAATGCAGCAACGAGAATCGAGCCAGCCAAGAAAATTATACCACTTGGTATAATACCAATAGGTATAATATATTTGTACCGAATGGTATAATACCTTTTGGTACAAGATGGAACGTGCCACCTCACCTTTCGACTTCGGGAATACGGTGAACACCGTGCGCTTCACCGATCGCACCGAAGACCTGCAGCGGCTCAAGGGGAACATGATCGC
>JAEZDL010000151.1 GCA_023418095.1 Bacteroidota bacterium | reverse complement strand
TCCACTTCAACATGTACGCCGAGGTGATCGGAAAGCTTCTGGCCGATCTGCTCGGCCAATGATCCTGGGATGGGCATGCCAGCGAATTACCTGCTTGAAAGTAGGAAGGCGGCCATTGCCGCCTTCCTGTGGAGAATACCGGAGTCGAACCGGTGACCTCTTGCATGCCATGCAAGCGCTCTAGCCAGCTGAGCTAATTCCCCGAACTTTTTACCCGCAACGCCCTGCGGGGCTGCAAATCTAAAGAAAGATGGATCGGTGCATAAGAATGTTCAAAACCGATCCCGTCTTCGATCGGTCCTCGAAATGCACTGATCGACTTTTGCGGCACCGTTCGTTGATCTTTTTGGAAGGAGAGGAGGGGGCCGGTTTTCGGAAACACTTTACACACCGCCAGGTTCTCGTCTCGCAGGTTGGTAGGGCAAGGCCTTCTCCTCCCTTTCGATCATCTCTTCGTTCCTTTCAGCAGATCATAGGTCGCCTCCTGTGCACGGATCGGTGATCCGTCAACATCGGCCTTCAAGTACGCATTCGTCTGGTCCTGGTCTATCCTTCTCGCCTTTACGCGATCGTTCCATTGCAGCTCCACGATGTGCAGGATCTGTTCCTTCAGGCGGTGATCGGTGATCGGGAATGCCACTTCCACGCGGTGGTCCAGGTTGCGTTCCATAAGATCGGCAGAGGCCAGGTGCACGGTCGGTGATCCACCGTTGTGGAAGATATAGATGCGTGCATGTTCAAGGCAGCGATCGATGATGCTGATCACTTCAATGTTCGCGCTCATTCCCTTCACACCCGGTATAAGGCAGCAGATGCCGCGCACGATCAGCCTCACCTTCACGCCGGCACGGCTGGCATCGTAAAGCTTCCCGATGATCGCCCGGTCCTCAACACTGTTCACCTTGATGGTGATCTCCGACCTTTTTCCGTTGAACGCCGCGGTGATCTCATTGTCGATCATCCGTTCGAGCCAGCTGCGCAGCGTGAGCGGTGCCATCAACGTTCGGTCCAGTGCAGGCCGTTGGCTTCGATCACGGAGGTGAGCAAATATCCCGGCAACTTCTTCGCACAATTTCCGATCGGAGGTGAGCAGTGCCAGATCGGAATAGATCCGTGACGTCTTCTCATTGAAATTGCCCGTGCCGAGGTAGGCATAGCGCACCAGCCGGCCACGTTCCTTGCGATCGATCAGGCAGAGCTTGCAATGCACCTTGAGGTTCTCATAACTGTAGATCACCTGGGCTCCGGCATCTTCCAAAGCCTCGCCCCAGAACAGATTGGAGCGCTCATCGAATCGGGCCTGCACTTCAACAAAAACGGTGACATCCTTGCCATTGTGCAGGGCATCGACCAGCGCCGCACACACCGCAGATACCTCCGCCACCCGGTAAAGGGTGATGGAGATCCGCTGCACGGCAGGATCGGTGGCGGCCTGCCGCAATAACCTGATCACCGTTGAAAAATCGTGGTAAGGGAAATGCAGCAGTACATCCTGCTTCTTCAACTCGGCGAGGATCTGCGCCTTTTCCGGCAGGGCGGGGTGTTGCAGCGGCGGCCATTCTGGATCACGCAATTCCGCATGGCCCTTCACCGGCAGTTGCATCAGGTCACTGAAGTTGTGGTAACGGCCGCCAGGCACGAGTTCCTGCTTCTTCAGGCCGAGCACTTCGCGCAGGCTGCGAAGCACTCTCTTCGGCATCCGTTGTTCGTACAACAAGCGCGACGGAAGTCCGCTATGCCTCTTCTTCAGGCTCTTCTTCACCTTTTCCTTCACGTTACCGGTGAATTCCTCATCGAGGTAGAGTTCCGCATCGCGCGTTAGCTTGATCGAATAGCAACCGCCGATGCGATGCCCCTTGAAGAGCGATCGAAGACCGATCCGCACCGCATCATCGATGAAGAGGATATCGGTGCGATCAGGTGCGGAGGGCAGCACGATGAAACGCCCCAGTTCAGCGCTCGGAATGTTCACCAGAGCGTAACGTTCACGGGCCGAAGGTTTGCCCGCCGGCCTGATGCTGCAGATGAAATAGAGCTTGCGGTCCCCGATGAACGGTGCGTTGCCGGGCCTTGCAATGGCCGTGGTGATCAATGGCCGGATCCTTTCCTTGAAATAGGTGCGCACGAATTTGCGCTGTTCCTTGTGGAGCTTGTTGTTATTGAGCGTTCGTATCCCGTTCTTTTCCAGTGCCGGCAACAACGTATCGCGGTACAACCGGCCGAATTCCTGCTGTTGCCGCAGCGCCTGCTCATTGATCCTCTCCACCAATTTCGCCGGTGTGATCCCAAGCGCTGTGCGGTACGATCGGCCGAGTTTGATCAGGCTGTGCAATGATGCTACGCGAACACGGTAGAATTCATCCAGGTTGCTGGAATAGATCGCGAGGAATTTGATGCGCTCGAGCAGTGGAACACGCGGATCGCGTGCTTCCTGCAGGACCCGATCGTTGAATGAAAGCCAGCTCAGGTCGCGATCCAGGAACCGGTCCGCTGCGATCCGGCCCTGTTGCCTGATCTTCTTCCCGGGTCGATCCAGGCGCTTTTGCAGCTTCACAAGATTGATCTGCTTCTGTTCCTCGTAACGTTCCCTGCCCACCGCGGAATGGAACCGGTGATCCTGCAGGTAGCGGATATTCTCACGAAGCCAATCCTTCCCGGAAGGCCGCCGGCCACGCACGGCACCCAATTCGCGCCGCAGCAATTCGCTGTGGACATCGAAATCGGCCTGGCCCGCTTTTGCGGAATCGGCGTCCTTCATGATCCCCTCCAGTTCAGTGGCCGGTGCAGCGTTGAATTCCGTTGCCTTGATCAAGGAGATGACAAGTGCGATATCCTCCGCCGAAACCTTGTGTTTCTTCAGGAAAGCACGGGCGATCCGCACGCTCTCCGCCTCGTGGCCTTCATACTTGATCGCATAACCCAGATCATGGAAAAGGGCGGCCATCTCCAGGATGGCGATGTGATGGGCTGGAAGATCCGCCGCCTGGCCAAGTGCGATCGCCGATCGGCTAACGGAGAGCGTGTGCTCCAGATCATGGAAGGACATGTGCGGAGGCATGCGCCGCGCGAACCATCGGCGTACGTACAACCGCGCCTTCTCAAGCAATTCGGCGTCGATCATGTGCGATCAGCGGGAATAACCAAGCGTGCGGCGAACACGGGTGAGTACTTCCGCGGCCACGGTGCGTGCCTTCGCCGCGCCTTTCGCAAGCTGGGCATCAAGTTCGTTCCGATCGTCCATGTAACGCTGGAAGGTGCTTCGTTCGCCGGCGAAACCATCGAGCAGCACTTGAAGTAATTCCTTTTTCGCATGGCCGTAGCCATAACCGCCACGTTCATAATTCTCACGCATGGTTCCCACGGCTTCGCCAGGGGCCACCAGGGAGAAAACTTTGAACACCGTGCAGGTATCGGGATCTTTCGGCTCCTCAAGCGGCGTGCTGTCGGTGACGATGGACATCACTTCCTTCTTCAATTCCTTTTCCGGCGCGAAGATCCGAAGCAGGTTGCCCCGGCTCTTGCTCATCTTTTCAC
>JAEZDL010000149.1 GCA_023418095.1 Bacteroidota bacterium | reverse complement strand
AGGCATCACAGGTAAGGTTGATGTCGGCCATGAACTGCATTTCGATGTGCACTTCGCCTTCGCCCTGGCATTGCTCGCAACGGCCGCCATCAACATTGAAACTGAAAAAGCTCGGCTTGTAGCCGCGCACCTTCGCCAATTCCTGGTCGCTGTACAGTTGGCGGATCTCGTCCCACGCCTTCACATACGTGACCGGATTGCTCCGCGATGATCGGCCGATCGGATCCTGATCGACCATTTCAACGGCCTGGATGCGGTGCAGATCGCCTTCGATCCCGCTATGGTCGCCGGGCCGATCGCTGAAGCCTTCGAGCTCGCGCTTCAAGGCAGGGTAGAGGATCCGTTTCACCAACGTGGTCTTTCCGCTTCCGCTCACACCGGTTACCACCGTGAGCATGTTCAGCGGAAATGCGACATCAATGTTCTTGAGATTGTGTTCACGCGCGCCGCGCAGGATGAGTTTGTCCTTCACCGACCGGCGCCGTTTCGGGATCGGGATCTTCTCTCTTCCGGTGAGGTATTTCGCGGTGAGGCTTTCGCTTTTTACCAGATCGGCGTGCGTTCCGGTGAAGACGACCTGTCCGCCGTGCGTGCCGGCCATTGGCCCCATGTCGATGATGTGATCCGCGGCACGCATCACTTCCTCATCGTGTTCCACCACGATCACCGTGTTGCCCAGATCGCGCAATTTGATCAGCACCTGGATCAGCCGTTGCGTATCGCGCGTATGAAGCCCGATGCTCGGTTCATCCAAAATGTACATGCTGCCGACAAGGCTGCTGCCGAGGCTCGTCGCCAGGTCGATCCGTTGGGTTTCGCCACCGCTGAGCGTATTGCTGCGACGATCCATCGTGAGGTAGCCGACACCGACATCCACGAGGTATTGCAGACGATTCGTGATCTCCTTCAGCAAGCGCGAAGCGATCCGCTGATCCTGCTCATTCAACTCCAATTCCTTGAAGAAGCGCAGGCATTCGGTGAGCGGCATCCGCGCAAGTTGCGTGATGTCCCGGCCCCCGATCTTCACGTAGCGCGCTTCCTTCTTCAACCGCGTTCCTTCGCACGTAGGGCAGGTGGTCTTTCCGCGGTAGCGGCTGGCAAGTACGCGGTATTGGATCTTGTAGCTCTTCTCTTCCACATACTGGAAGAAGCGATCGATGCCACGAACGCCGCTCGCACCTTTCCAGAGCAGATCCTTTTGTTGTTCGGTGAGATCGCGGTAGGCGCGATGGATCGGAAAATCGTGGCGCTGGCTCGCCTGGATGAAATCGGACTTCCATTCGCTCAGTTTCTCGCCGCGCCACGGCGCCACGCAATCATCGTAAACGCTCAGGCTTTTGTCCGGGATCACCAGATCGGCATCGATCCCGATCACGCTTCCGTAACCTTCGCATTGCGGACAAGCGCCAACTGGATCGTTGAAGCTGAAAAGGTTCGGGATCGGTTCCTCGAACTTCAATCCATCCAATTCGAACTTGTCGCTGAAACCAAGCTGCCGCTGATCGCCTTTTTCATCTTCGCCAAGCAGGATCAATTCACCCTGGCCTTCGAAGAACGCGGCTTCGGCGCTATCCGCTGCGCGGCTTTCCGTTTCATTGTCGATCGATGGATCGGCCGCGCCCGATCGGTCCACCACGATGCGATCGATCACCAGGAACCACGTTCCTTTCAGTGCTTTTTTCGTCGCGAGCAGATCTTCGATCCGGTGGACTTCCTTTCCATCGTGAACCCGCGCGAAACCTTGTTGCTGAAGAACGTCGAGATGTTCGCGCACCGACCGGCCTTGCGGTACGTGGATCGGAGCCAGGATCAGCACGGTGCTTCCTTCCGGGAAAGTGAGCATTCCGTTTACGACATCCTCGATCGTATGCCGCTTCACCTCATTGCCGGTGGCTGGCGAGATGGTATGTCCGGCGCGGGCGAAGAGCAATTTCAGGTGATCATATACTTCGGTGCTGGTACCAACAGTGCTTCGCGGATTGCTGGTCATCACCTTCTGCTCGATCGCGATCGCCGGACTGATCCCCAGGATCCGATCGACGTCGGGCTTTTCCAATCTCCCCATGAACTGCCGCGCATAGCTGCTTAGGCTTTCCACGTACCGGCGCTGCCCTTCGGCATAGAGCGTATCGAAGGCCAGGCTGCTCTTACCGCTTCCGCTGAGTCCGGTGATCACCACCAGCTTGCCGCGCGGGATATCAACGGAAATGTTCTTGAGGTTGTGAACGCGCGCACCCTGCACACGAATGAAGCCCGATCGGCCGCGGGAGGCGGGCAGATCTTGGCCATTGGTACGCGTGGAAGAGCGATCGGTAGCGGTGGGAGTAGGCAACGGGGGCGCAAAATTAGGCAACGGTACTTCCTTTTTTGTAGACGGATCCATATCTTTGGAAAAGCCGCACGAGAATATCCACGCAGCGCAATAAGGATCACCAGGCAACGTTACCCGGCTTATTGCTGTCTTATTCCCGTACGTCAACCAACCACCAAAAACTCTGAGCCGATCGCATAGACCTCTACCCTGAATTTTCGATCCAAACGGACCTAAAAAGGGAAGGCCATGCAATCATTGAAGCGCAAGCGCTCGGAGACCGCTATTCATAACGATCAGGAGCTCGTTCGTCTTTACCT
>JAEZDL010000061.1 GCA_023418095.1 Bacteroidota bacterium | reverse complement strand
CCGACATCCAGGGCGAGCCGCTGGCTGCATTCGCCGATGAACTGCGCGAGACCGGGGCGGAGGTCGAGACGGTCGTCGGCGACGTCTCCGTCGAAGACGATGCGCGGCGGATGATCGCCGCGGCAGCCGAGCGCTTCGGCCGCCTCGATGTGCTGATCGCGAACGCCGGCGTCATCCCACTCGGCGCCGTGCAGGAGTTGACGACCGCCGACTGGGACGGCGTGATGGCCATCGACGGGCGCGGCATGTTCCTCACGTGCAAGTTCGGCATCGAGGCCATGCTGGCGACCGGTGGCGGCGCCATCGTCTGCCTGTCGTCGATCTCCGGGATGGCCGGGCAGAAGCGGCAGGCGGCCTACGGGCCGGCCAAGTTCGTCGCCACCGGGCTGGCCAAACACCTCGCGGTCGAGTGGGCGGATCGGGGCATCCGGGTCAACGCCGTCGCCCCCGGAACGATCAGCACCGAGCGGGTCAACCAGATGCGCGAGGAGCCCGGCGGCCCGGAGTACCTGGCCACGGTCGAGGCCATGCACCCGATGGGCGGCATCGGCGAACCGGGCGAGGTCGCCAGCGCCATCCTCTTTCTCGCCTCCGACGACGCCTCCTTCATCACCGGCGCCGTCCTGCCCGTGGACGGCGGCTACCTGGCGCAGTAGCGCACAGGACCTCCCCCGAGGTGGGTCGTTTTGACTTCCTCAGCATAAATAGACATGGTGTTTATTCATGGAACTGGAACGGTCTGTGGCCGCACACCCGCAGGAACTCGCCGAACTCGACCTCTTCGACACCTGGCGCCTGGCAGAACTTCCGGCCGACCACTTCGACCCCTTCCTGTTCCACCACCGGATGGCGACCTACCGCCTGCTGATCGACACCACCAACCGCCATGGCCTCTTCGGCCCCGACAACCGCACAAACCCCTTGTGGGGATTGATGTTCCAGCATCAGTGGCAGTTCCGGACCGGACGGCTCGGCGCCGACTCGCAGCGCACCGGCCGCATCGACCCCGACGCACCCTGGGGTTACGGCAACTACACCCTGTGCGTCATCCCCTGGATGGGCGCCGTCGAGGCGGGCACCGTCGAACCCCTGGCACTGACAGGACCCCCACGCCCGTCCCGGTTCGCCTACCCCACAGGTGATTTCGCCGAGCTCGTGCTCCCGGCCGGATTCCACCGCGGCGTGGCCGACTGGAAGGCCTACTTCTCCCTGGTGGAGTCGGCCCGCCCCGGCGACGACGTCGAACCGCTCCGGATGGCGCTGTGGAAGGCGCACAAGACCTGCTTGGACCTCGTCGTCGCGCACCTGTACCACATCGACGCCGAGCCGTACTCGGACACCGAACTGCGGTTCCTGCGGGGCTGGTGCCGGATGGTCGACTACCTGTGGGTGGCCGCCTGGCCCACCGATTTCGTGTTCATGTGCGAACAAGGCCTCGACGTTCTCCCGGAACGCCTCTTGGTCGGGCCCGCAGCCTTCACGACGGGATCGGACCTGCCTCCGGAGATGAGACGAACGCTGCGGGGCATCATCGAACTCGGCGAGAGCCCATCCTGGCGGTACCAACTCAACCTCACACTGTGGAAGCGGGTGATGCGGACACGGGCCGCCCGCGAGGACGTCGTGGACCTGCTCGCCGCGGTGTTCGACCCGCAGCGCACCAGCCGCCTCAAGGTCGTCGAACTCCTCGTCCATCTGCTGCGGCCCTGATCGATGCCACGGCCGGGGCGTGACAGGATACGAGGATGGAGTCGCCCCGAAGGCCTCCTGGCCGGCCACTCGGTTCCCACGTCGACGCCCGACAGCGCCGTGAGGAGCTGCTCGACGCGGCCGAACGAAGCCTGCGCTCGCGCGGACCCGAACTGTCGCTGGTCGACGTGGCCCGAGAATCCGGTCTGACCCGATCGGCGCTGTACGCGGCGTTTCCGGACAAGGACGCGCTGGTCACGGCGCTCGCACGGCGCCAGGCCCAGCGCATCATCACCGAGGTGTCCGGCATCGTGGCATCCACTGCCGGTCCGCGAGAACAGACACGCGCCGCGGTCGACTGCTTCTGCGCCTGGGTGGAGGCCGAGCCGGCCATATCGGCCACCCTCAGCGCCAGTTTGAGTTCGGCGACGGTGTTCGACAATCTGGCCGGCTGGCTCGAGGAGATCCTCGCCGCAGCCTTCGATCAGCTCGACGGCGACCGCAGAGCCGCCGGCCCCTGGGCGCGCGCTCTACTCGGGGCGGTGTCCGCATCGGTGTTCTGGTGGCAGCGCGACCGGACGGTCGAGCGCGACGAACTCGTCGAGCACCTCACCGCGCTGATCTGGTCGGGATTCGTGGGGGCCGGCGGTGAGCGCCTGCGCACACTCGGGGCACCGGGCCCCGGCTGAGCTACTCCGCGTCGCGGAAGAACGGCTCGACCGTGCCGTTGAGCTTGACGACCATCGGATTTCCGTACCGATCCTTGGAGGTGGGGACCTCCACCCGCACCCAGCCCTCGGCGACGTCGTACTCGTGCACATTGGTCTTCTCGGAGCCGTTGAAGCGAATACCCACACCGCGGATGAGCGCCTCTTCGCTGTAGAACTCGCTGCGCGGATCGATGGAGAGGTGGTTCGGGGGAACGGCGGTGTTCTGATCCTGGGACATGATCGCTTCCGTTGAATGCTGCGTTTCCGGCTTTGGTTCCTCAGAATTTACGCGACCGTGTGGTCGCGGGTTCCGTCTAGGTCGGGGCGGCCCGCGGTTGGACAGGTTTCGCGGTTACGTGCAGCAGCTTGGGTCGAGCACCCGACATCAGCTTCGCTCGCCGTCGTGATGCGGCTGAAGGCGTGGGCCGACCCGGTGCGGGTCACACCTCGGCCGGCCACGAACATATCGGGCTGACAGGAACGCAAAGGCCAGGCCGACTTTCGCCGGTCCTGGCCTTCGTTTCTGCGTCGGGCTGACAGGATTTGAACCTGCGACCACTTGACCCCCAGTCAAGTGCGCTACCAAGCTGCGCCACAGCCCGAGTGCCTTCCGGGATCGCCGGTAGGCGAGCGAAACTCTACCTCAGCCCC
>JAEZDL010000272.1 GCA_023418095.1 Bacteroidota bacterium | reverse complement strand
TCGTGGGCGTGAACCTGCTTCGCGAAGGGCTCGATCTGCCGGAAGTGAGCCTGGTGGCCGTGATCGATGCCGACAAGGAAGGTTTCCTGCGCAGCAACCGATCACTTACGCAGACAGCAGGCCGCGCGGCGCGGAACGTGAACGGGCTCGTGATCTTCTACGCCGACCAGATCACCGAGAGCATGCAGCGCACGATCGATGAGACCGAGCGGCGCCGCGCTAAGCAGCTGGCGTACAACGAAGAGAATGGCATAACACCGACACAGATCAAACGCGATCGCGCCGAAGTGATGCGCCAGACGGCGGTGATCGACATCCACGACAAGGACGGAAAACGCGCGTATGTTGAGCCGGAGGAACTGAGCCTCGCGGCCGATCCGGTGGTGCAGTACATGACCGCCGATCAGCTGGACAAGAACCTGGAGATCCTGGAAACGCAGATGCGCAAGGCGGCCAAGGAGATGGATTTCATCGCGGCGGCGCAGCTGCGGGATGAGCTTTTCGCGATGCGGAAGTTGAAGGAGGAGAAGGAGAAGGTGGCGAAGTGAAGGGGACGGTCAGGATCCGATCAGAGTTGGGGTTCAGAGACAGATCATGGGTTCAATGACATATGAATGGCCATACATATGTCCGGAGCACTTTACTGTCACTTTGACCGGAATTCTCTTAGGTCATTTAAGACCACTTCGATCGATCCAGCCACTGCGCGTGCATGTGCCGCTCCTGTGATCCGACCGTACGAGAACTGAAGCTTTTTCCATGCGGCCAGAGCATCCGCCTCTTTCTTGATCCCATGATCGGTTGCGAAGATCTCCACACTTCGTCCTTTGATCTCCCGCCAGATCAAACCCTTATCCTTCATACGATCAAGGGCTTTGGTGATCGTGCTTTGATCCAATTGAAGGGTCTCGGCAAGGTCCATTACCGAAATTCCTGGTGCCTGTTTCAACACGATCAAGATGAAGCCTTGAGTTGATGTCAGGTTAACCTCCTTGAAGTTTTCATCAGCCAGTTTTCCCAGCCATCGGTAGAGCGCCGATGAACAATGAAAAAGACATTGGTTAAGTTCAGCCTGAAGATCTGTCATATTCTAAAGATAACATATGTATGGCCATTCATATGTTTCGTTCCATTTAAACTTCATTCAAGCCCTTGATCCATCACCCCCACCACCAACTTTCCAACGCCCATCCCACCCAGGATCTCTCCAAGCAAAACCTGAAGGATCGCACGCGGGAGGCCGCATTCATGGATAATTTTGGCACCGTTGGGACGCCGATCCAGCACAATGGAACGTCCCAGTTCAAGACGTCGATCCCCAAATGAGAACTCTTTCCTCTTCGCTCGCATTCACGCTCCTCACCACTTTCTGCTCAGCACAGATCTCCTTCGGTGGAAGACCGCTTGGCCATACTCACCCCCAACTTCTACCGGAAGCACCGCGCGTTACTTTACCCCATGTCGATGCTGCGGAATTGATCGCCGAGGATGAAGCGCGGCTCGCTGAAGGAAAGAAGGGACCATACCGCTTCGGCTTCAACCACGCGGTGGATCTGGGGTTGCACAACAGTGGCATCTGGCACCAGTTCTCCAATGGCGACCGGGTGTGGCGCCTCTCGATCGAATGTCCTGGAGCGTACAGCATCAATTTTGAATTCCACGACTTCGTTGTGCCTGAGGGGGCGCAGGTGTTCGTATACACTGCTGATGAATTCCTGGGCGCCTTCGATGAGCGAAGCAATCCCGGTGAAACTGTGCTAGGCGTTACTCAGATCGCAGGTGATCGGATCACGATCGAATACTTCGAACCGGCGGAATTATATGGCATGGGAAGCTTGCGGATCGGGCAGGTCACTCACGCTTATCGCGATATCCTCAACAAGATGCGCGGCTTGGGTGATAGCGGAAGCTGCAACAACAATGTGATCTGTCCGGTGGGCGATCCATGGCGCGACCAGATCCGATCGGTGGCGATCATAACCACCGGCGGCAGCGGTTTCTGTACTGGCCAGCTGATCAATAATTGCGCACAGGACGGCACACCTTACTTCCTTACGGCCAACCACTGTCTTGGTGGCAACCCGGCGACCTGGGTGTATCGCTTCAACTGGGAAAGCCCTGTGTGCAACCTGAACCAGAACGGACCAACGAACCAGACCGTTTCGGGGTCGACCTTGATAGCGAACAGTGCCGGCACCGATGTGGCCTTGCTCGAATTGAACACGATCCCACCGGCATCATACGATGTGTTCTACAGTGGCTGGGATCGCTCATCCACGCCATCAACAAGCTCAACGGCCATCCATCACCCGAGTGGCGACATCAAGAAGATCAGCTTCGATGAGGGAACGGCCACTGCAGCGAGCTTCGGCGGTGCGCAATGCTGGCGCATCGCTTCGTGGGAGGATGGTACCACTGAACCCGGGTCTTCGGGCAGCGGTCTCTGGAACCAGGATGGATTGCTCGTTGGCCAGCTCTATGGCGGCCAGGCAAGTTGCGGCAACAATGTGAACGATTACTATGGCCGTTTCGACATCAGCTACAACCAGCTCGATACCTGGCTGGGCGATTGCGGCACGCAACTGCAGGGTTACCCCATCACCACTTCGATCGTGGAAAGATCGAACTCTTCACTACTGATCCATCCGAATCCGAGCACGGGGCAGATCACCGTTCAGATCCCCGCCGGTGCGCCATCGGTACTTGACTTGAGGATCCTCGATGCCAGTGGAAGGCTCGTAATTACGGATCGGATCCCTTCACAAGAGCGCGTGGCACTTGATCTATCATACCTCAATGAAGGGATCTACCTGGTGGAAATGACAGGTACGAAGTTCCGCGCGACGCAACGCGTCTCCATTTCGAAATAACACGCTGTTTACGCTAATTCTGAAGCGCGTATATTCACCGCTCAAGTCAATAAAATGGGATCCCTCACCCGGCCGATAGCCTTCGCCGCAGCCTTGATCACCGGTATTACCGTGCATTCACAGATCGCTTTCGGCGGCCGAGCTTTCGGCTTGATGGAGCGTGGCCCGGAGCTTCCGGCACCGATGGTCCACCGGTTACCTGCCGTGGATGCCGCTGCCATGATCGCCGAAGATGAAGCGCGGATCGCGCAAGGGATAAAGGGTCCTTACCGCTTCGGTTTCAACCATCATGTGAATATCATGATGGATGCTGGCACGTGGACCGATCTTCCGAACGGCGATCGGATCTGGCGACTGGCACTGGAATGTCCTGAAGCGTTCAGTATCGGGCTTGTCTTCAGCGAATTCGTGGTGCCCCACGGTGGCCTCGTGTTCCTCTACAACAATGCAGGTGAACAGCGCGGTGCATACATGGCCGGATCGGGCGGGGGTACCGTATTGGCGACAGATCACCTTTCCGGTGAACGGATCACGATCGAATATTTCGAACCTGCTGCCGTGCTCGGCGAAGGATCGCTGGCGATCGGCCGCGTTACGCATGCCTATCGCGATGTGCTGAAACTGCAGCGCGACCTCGGGGACAGCGGAGCATGTAATATCAACGTGATCTGTCCGCAGGGTGATGAATGGCGCGACCAGATCCGGGCGGTGGCATTGATCGATGCTGGTGGCGGCTATTGCACCGGCACCCTGCTCAACAATTGCGCGAACGACACCACTCCGTATTTCCTCACCGCCGATCACTGCCTGGGTACCGATGTTTCCACCTGGGTGTTCCGCTTCAATTGGGACAGCCCCGTTTGCGATCCAACGGAGAACGGCCCCATGAACATGACCGTATCCGGCGCTTCATTGTTGGTAAATAGTGGCGGCACCGATGTAGCACTGCTCGAACTCAGCTCCAGGCCGCCCGATGATTACAACGTGTTCTATAGCGGATGGGATAAGTCGGCAACTCCGGCGGATTCGGTCACCGGGATCCATCATCCTGCCGGCGATATCAAGAAGATCTCCCGATCATTCAATCCAGTCGTGGCCGGACAAATGGCTTCCGCAGAGACCTGGAACGTGCTGGTGTGGGATGAAGGAACGACCGAACCGGGCTCATCGGGCAGCGGACTTTGGAACCAGGATGGCCGGTTGGTGGGCCAGCTTTTCGGCGGCCAGGCGGCCTGTGGCAACAGCATCGATGATCATTACGGCCGCTTCGATATCAGCTGGCCCCTGCTTGAACCTTACCTCGGCAGCTGCGGCGATACGCTGGATGGCCTTCTGAGCGATCAGATCCCCGATATTTTCGTTGATGCCGCCTGCACCTCGATCACCAACGTGCCGGAACTGATCTGCGGCGACACCACGATCACACCGCATGTAACCCTGAAGAACAACGGCGATGAAGTGATCACCACCATGATCGTGAACTACGGACTCGAAGGTGGCATTCCATTGCTCGAGACCTGGAACGGAAGTTTGATGCCCGGCCAGACCGTGAATTTCCAACTGCCTGAACTCGTGGTACCACCGGGCGAACACACGCTCGTGATCGCCACCAATTCGCCCAACGGCGAACAGGATCAAATGGAAGAGAACGATGCGTGGACGCATGAGTTCACCGTGAACTATCCTGTGGAGGATGTGGTCCTGGAACTTGTTCTGGATGACTACGGAACGGACATCACATGGGAACTCACCAGCGAGGATACCACACTGCTCTACGAAGGCGGGCCATATGCGAACGGCCTGAACGGTGACACGTTGATCATTCCGCTCTGCCTTTCCAATGGCTGCTACACCTTCAATATCTACGATGAATTCGGTGATGGCATCTGCTGCGGCCCCGATCAGGATGGAAGCTATTCGATCCACAACGGCGACGGCCACATCTTCGCGATCAACGATGGCAACTACGGCGATGGCAATACCGATGTATTCTGCCTGATCGGGGTTTCGATCGAAGAGATGGACCTTTCCGATCGGATCGAGGTTTTCCCCAACCCGGCGAACGGCACGCTCAACCTGCGAAGCGAAGCAGCCATCGATCGTTTCAGTTTGCTGGATGGCCTCGGGCGGCAGATCATCACCCGCGAATTGAGCGGCGCTGATCGCCTGGTGCAGATCGAACTTGCAGGCGTGGCCGAAGGTGTTTACCTGCTCGAAGTTTCGGCCGAAGGGCAGCGCGCAGTAAAGCGAGTGGTGGTGCAGCGCTAATCCGATCGTCCGATCCAGCGTATTTCTCTTTCAGCCTTCAGCCCTCATCCTCCGGCCTTCAGCCCTCATCTTTCAGCCCTCATCCCTTCTCTTGGGCGAATTCCTGTCCGGTCGTGTCTTAGCTTGTCCTGAGCGAAGCCGAAGGGCCTGCAAGTCCGCACTCCCTGCGGTCGTTTGCGGGCTTTCCGTCTGCGCCACTTACGCCGATCGGTGGTGAGCGAAAATGAACAGTGCTTCGACCGGAAATTTCGTATAACTTGGATCTGCGTCTAATTCCACGCGAAGGCATTGATTGACTGTAAGATCGGCAAAACGTTCGCTTTACGTGCCGCAATAGTGAATAATACGACGATCAGACCGATCAAGGATAGTGGAAATATGCGAAGATCTTCGGCAATCCTACGTTAGCTGCTATGTTAGAAGACCTCATAACAACGAACGATTTAAAGAATTTCAAAAATGAAAACAAAAAGACTGCATATTTTTATCACGTTACTGCTGACAATCTTTACATTGACAAGTTGTATGGAAACAAAAACTTCTGACGTGAAAGATACTTTCAAATATTGGGCGGGAACAGAAGCACCTGCTGACCTCGAACTACTAAACGGACAATATTGGCAATCGCCACATTTCACAAAAGAATACATTATGTATTTGAAATTTAAGCCAACAAATGAATGGTGGGATGAGTTTCTTAAACAAAATTCTATTTCAATAGACAAAGACAGTTGGACTGTTCCGAATGACGTACCAAATTGGTTTAAACCAACAGATAATTCAGTAAGATATGGTGGCGGTGACGACTTCGACCAAGGTTCAAGATATTTTCGCGACTCAATTACAGGTATTTGCTTTATCTATGAAATACAGCTTTAACATATATGGAAGCAACAAGATAACAAATAAGATATAGACGGACAACAGAATGGATTTTAACCATTTTGACTATCGGGTTGATTGTTCTGACAATTACAACATATATGCTTGACCAGAATAAAAGTAATTGGATTTGCGGACCTGTTTTACTTTTGATTGAATTATTTGCAATAGGGTTTCAGACTTTATTGACATTTATAGTTTGGAAAACAGACAAACAAAAAAGCAAGACAATAGTTACAATTATTTCAATTGGACTAATAACATTTATTATATGGAGTTTCATTAACTTTATAACAAAATGTAGTTGAAAGAAGAAGGAAACACAGCAGCTAACATCGGTTTTGCAAAATGGCGGGTACAGTGCTTCTATGACAGTTTAGTGCAAGGTTCAAGTTCAGTTTTTCAATTGAACATTTGTGCTGAAAATCCGCCACTTCGCAAAGCCGAGAACCGTTAGCCCACAGATCTTCGATCGAAGACAGGAAGAGACTCGCGCAGCCTCACCAGATCTGCGTAAGCGGCGAAGGTGGAAAGCCCCGGCCCTTCGGGAATGATAAATAGCCAATGTTCAATATACATTGATCAAGTAAATAGCCGAGGGATCGATGGCCGGGCCTTGCAACCGCAGCCGCGACCTGACAGAAATCCGCCCAAACCGTAACGATCCGCCTTAATGACTCGCGTTCTTCCACGCCCCGTGCAGGAGCGTTCCCGATCAATAACCAGTCTTGTGGTATACACTATAAGTATATACCTTCGTTGAAACCACCGGCCATGAAGATCCTTTCCTTAAAGCTTGATGAGGCGATCTATGACGATGCCGAGAAGATCACTGCCAGGCTGAAACTTGCGCGGAATCGCTATATCAATGAGGCTGTTGCCCTGTACAACCTGTACCATAAAAGACGGCTGTTAAGAGATCAACTGAAGAAGGAATCGAAGTTGACGAGCAGCGATTCAATGGACGTATTGCATGAGTTCGAAAAGCTGATCGATGAAGCTTGAACAATACGACATCTGGCTGGCCGACTTGAACCCACGGATCGGAACGGAACCCGGTAAGACCAGACCTGTGGTGATCATCCAGACGGATCTCTTGAATGAATTCCACCCTTCAACGATCGTTTGTCCTGTGACGACGAAAGTGAACAAGGAGATCCAATTGCTACGCGTGCATCTGGGAAAAGGAAAGCTGGATAAGCCTTCGGATATCCTGGTGGATCAGATCCGCGCGATCGATAATAAGCGGTTCTTGAAGAGATTGGGCGCACTGAACAAAGCGCAGATCAAAACCCTGAAGGCGAACATCAAGATCGTTCTCGACCTTTAGGATCGCCGATCAATACTTCAGCCAATAATAGATCAGCTTCACATATTCGTTGTTCACCATCATGAGGCCTTGTTCGCTTTCCCACCAGCGCCGGCTGTCGTACTCCGACGATGGTGCGCCATGGACATATACCTTGATCCCTTGCTTCCTGAACCGATCCCTGAACACCATGCCCACGCGGCGTGAATGGAAGTCGGTGGAAACGATCATGACCGTATCGAACGCATTTTCGATCGCGTGATCGAGGATCGCTTCGGATTCCTCCCACGTGCTCGTTCCTTCAAGGATCACTTCCACCTTCGCCGGATCGGCACCGGCGCGAAGCATCACGTTCGCGATCAGCTGACCTTCCGGAATGAACAGTCCTTCGCCTTCCAGGGATTGCGGCACCAGTTCGCCGAGGCAGAACGCGATCGGCGCGATCCCATCGTTCAGCAATTCCACGGCGGCCGTTCCGCGATCGAGAGAAGCGCCACCGAGCACGTAGATCGCATCAGCCGGCACAGGTGGATCGGAGCTGATCAGGAGATTTCCGGTGGCGCGCAGAAGCGGGAAACGAAAGATCCAGAGCGCGAGCAGAAGCATCACCAAGGTGACCAGCGACCAAAGCAGCTTCCTTGAAAAGATCGCCATGTGGGGGCGAAGATCGCGAACCGATTAATACGCGCCGTTGCGCCGGCGCAACGCCCATTCCGCCGTGAGCAGCGCGAGCAGCACGAAGAAGATCCAGCGCAACCCGATCAGATCGGAGAAACTGGCGTGCGAGTAGGATCGTGAGACGAGTTCCTTGCGGCCTGTGATCTGCTCCTCGATCGCCGAAAGATCTTGCGGATCGGCCACGGTGCCGCCGGTGCGCGCGGCGATATCCGCCCACAATCGGTGATCCGCAACGGTGCTCACCTGCTCGGCCATCAACTCACGGATCATGAACTCGCCCGCGGCGGTGTACTTCTCACCCTGCAATTCGGTCGCGGCACGCCAGGTGTAACGCCCGGGCGGAAGACGGCCTGCATCGAGGCGATAGCCGTTATTGGTGCGGCTGAACGTGTATGGATAATCGCGGCCTTCTTCGTCTTGGAGCACGATCGTTGCTTCCGGCGTGTTCACTAGTTCATATGTCGCGTTGTACAATTCGGCATTGAGGATGATCGGATCGCTTTCGGCGAATTCCGGCGGATGTTCCACGCGAAAACGGTTCTTGTCCACTTTCAATGCAAGGAACTGCACCATCTTATGGATCAGCCGATCGAAGTTATCGTGCTTCTGGTTGAGTTGCATATCGGCCAATCGCCAGCGCCACAGTCCTTCACCCGCAACGGTCGCGAGCCGCCGCTCACCCTGCTGTAGAACCGCGATAAGCGGATACTCGGTGCGCACAACTCCGATCCGTTGGTTGAGCAGTGAAGTCGCGGCGCGCGCGAGTTCGTACTGACCGAAGGGTACCTGCAACGGCGGAAAACGTTCGATCGCGCGCTGTTGCTCCTCATCGAGTGTGAACAAGGAGAAATCGCGGTCCACGGCTGCCTGCGCATCGGTGATCGCGGGACGGTGGCCGCTCACCTGCACGCCACTTCCGATCGCGTTGAACGCATTGAAATCCATACCCTGGCCGAGAATGAAACAGATCGGGATCCCGCGCGCAGAAGCGCGTTGCAACAAAGGCTGGATGTTCTGCTTCAGCGATGGAAGCTGGTGAAGGATGACCAGATCACGATCCTCGATGTTGCCTGAGAAATCTGCAGCAAAAGCAAGTTCGGTCTCATACCCTTCAAGCCCCGCGAGCGCCAGCTTGATCGCACCAAGATCGGGGTGTGGCGCGGCGCCCAGCAACAAGATCTTCTGCCGATCGTCCAGCACATCCACATGGATGTCCTGCTGGTTGTTCACTTCCGTGGCCTCCCCTTCAACCGGCCGCACGATCACCGAGAAGCGTTGCGTTCCGGGTCGTTCCGCCTTTATGCTAAAGGGAATATCGGTGAAGAATGGATCGCCGGTTATCGGAAGATCCTGTCCGGCGAATTCCTTTCCGCCCTGCATCACCGAAACGCGCGTACGTGAACCGCGGAGATGTCTCGCTTCCACCCGCACGAGCAGCGGAAATTCATTGCCGAAATAGCTGATCCGGTTGTGTTCCACCGCGCGCAGCACCAGATCGGGCCGAACCGTGGTATCGCCAAGCGCGATCGCATGGATCGGAACTGCGAGTCGCTCCGCATCCAAGCGCGGATCACGGCCGCGATTATAGATCCCATCACCATCGATGATCACCGCGCCCAGATCCGGTCCGTTGAACCGATCGTGGATCTCACGGAAAAGCTGGCTGATATCCGTAAGCGCATCATCATGATCGAAATGAAGTCCTTCACGCACCTCCTGTCCATAAGTGAAGCCACGCACCTCGAACTTCTCGCTCAATCGATCGGCCAATTGCTGCAATTCCGAAGGATATTTCTCTTTCAACATCGCGGTATCTCCGGCCGATGTGAGTGAAGAACTTCCATCATGCGCGATCACCACGACAGGTTTGCGCACCTCGCGCACCATGATGCGCACCATCGGCTCAAGAAGAAGGAAGGCTACGATCGCGATCACGATCGCGCGGATCACACCAAGCCCAAGCGCCAACTTCCGATCGAAACCATCCTTCGCACTCGCACGCCGGTAGAGCAACCACGCCAGAAAGATCCCCAGCAGCACGCAAAGCGGTGCCAGCCAGAGACTATGGACGGTGGTGAGGTTCATGGTTCAGTTGTCAGTTGTTCGTTGTCGGTTGTCAGGGATTTGAACTGGCCGGTCATCAGCAACATCTGAGTTAGCATGCATTTCTGACAACCGACAACTGACAACTGATATCAACCTTCAAGTCAACATCCCTCCACAAACGTGAAGTGTTTGGCCGGTGATGTATGCGGATAGATCACTTGCGAAGAAAACGCAAGCGTTGGCCACATCTTGTGGTGTACCGCCGCGTTTCAGTGGAATGCCTTCACGCCATTGTTCCACCACTTTGGGATCGAGCGCACCGGTCATTTCCGTCTCGATGAAACCGGGTGCGATCGCGTTGCTGCGGATGTTGCGGCTGCCGAGCTCAAGCGCCACGCTCTTGGTGAAACCGATGATCGCGGCCTTGCTCGCCGCGTAGTTCGCCTGGCCGGCATTTCCCTTCACTCCCACCACGCTGCTCATGTTTATGATGCTGCCGTTGCGCTGTTTCAGCATGGTGCGCATCACAGCTTTCGTCATGTTGAACACGCTTTTCATGTTGGTGTTCATCACCGCGTCGAAATCCGCTTCGCTCATGCGCATGAGCAGTTGATCTTTCGTGATGCCCGCGTTGTTCACCAGTACATCGAGCTTTCCCCAAGCGTTCACCACCTGATCAACCGCGGCCTGTGCGCTGTTGAAATCGCCGGCATCACTTTGGATCGCGAGCACTTTCCGATCGGTGCCGGCCATCATGTCGGCAGCGGCCGCATTGGCGCGCTCCGGACTGCTCACGTAAGTGAACGCCACGTCGGCGCCTTCCTGCAGGAAACGTTCAACAATGCCGCGTCCGATCCCACGCGATCCGCCGGTGACCAGGGCTGTTCTTCCTTCGAGTAATCCCATTGCTCTGTTTTCGGAACGGCGAAGGTAGGCAGCGTGGTTGTCAGTTGCCGGTTGCTCGTTGTCCGTAGCTCTGCCTGACAACTGAGGACGAACAACTGTCA
>JAEZDL010000200.1 GCA_023418095.1 Bacteroidota bacterium | reverse complement strand
ACTTTTGCTGGACAGTGTGATAGATCATGAACAGGACCAGATCGAAGAGATCGCTCGGATCCGCTTCAGGCCACCCGCGCGGGAAGCGGCCATCGCAGCACAACTATTCCTTGGCGACAGCTCGGTGTTCTATCGTGATGGCGGATTAGGCCAGATGCTCACAACCGAAGGAACCGAGCACTTGATCGTGGCGGTGCGAAAGGCCGATGTGCGTTTGCGTGATCAGCCGATCGAATTGAAGACGTACATCTACAACATCGATCACGGACCGATCGAAGTGGAACGGATCGAGGTGTGGCGGCGGAATGCGAACCGCTATCAGTACAGCTCCTTCGGGCCGATCGAGTGAGATCAGTCAGGCTCCCCGCTTCGCGAACCACAGATGATGTTTCGTGCCTTTGTCGCGATGCGCGAACACTTTTTGTTCACGCACTTCAAAACCCGCCATGCCGAGCCGGCGCGTGAAAGGCGCATCGGGATGCGTACTCCAGACCGCGAGGATACCATTGGGCCGTAGTGCATCATATGCCGATCGCAACCCGCGATGCGAATAGAGCCGGTTGTTGCGCGGTTGCGTCAATCCCTCCGGGCCATTGTCGGTATCGAGCAGGATGCAATCGAAGCCTTCCTTTTCCGATCGGATGATCTCCAGCACATCGCCGATCACCACTTTGGCGCGGGGATCATCGATCGGGCGGCCGGCGAATTCGCCGATCGGACCCTGGTTCCATTTCAAGACCTCAGGAACGAGTTCGGCCACCACCACTTCGCCTTTTGGCGCGGTGTGCTTGAGTGAAGCGGCGAGCGTGAATCCCATGCCCAATCCGCCTACGAGCACACGTGCCTTTCCCGGCTCGTCCCACTCCTTGATCGCGATCTCTGCCAGCGCATCTTCGCTGCCGTGGTGTTCGGTGGTCATCAGCTCACCCATGATCCCGACCACTTCGATGGTGTAATGTTCGTTGCGCTGGTAGAGCTGTAGCGTGCCGCCGTTATTGGGGATCTGGGCGGTGTCGAGAAGCTTGTTGATGCGCATTTTCATGGTGCAAAGGTCGGGAGGCGATCAGATGATCGGATGATGAGATGATCAGATAATGTGATGTCTTGGATGATGTTTAGCTCACCAAGCTCCTCTTCGGGACTGTTACTGTACCTTGGGCTCACATGCAGCGAGTAGAACCTTCACTATTAAATGAAATACAAGAACTGCGCGAGCTTATACATCAGTACCAACTGGATGTAAGGCGAGTGGTAGATGAATTTGAAATGATCTATGGACGAAGAGACTTACTCGCTGGTTGGGGACAGAAGGCATTTCCTTCCTCTGGTAAATTGAATGAAGTCGTTGTATCATATAGGTTTCACGGTGTCGGGTTATGGGCAAATTTGAATGGAAAGGAAGTAGATTTTGACTTCGCCCCGAATGATGATCACAATGGTTTTGATGCGTGGAGACTTATGTTATACGCTGAATCAATGGGGCTTCAGGAGCAATGGCCCAAGGAGAGAATTACTCGCCTTCTTGCCAATATGGAATCCTCGGCTATGATCCATAGAAAGTATTCACGATCATCTCTCTATTTCTGGTCATTTGATTGATGATCTCTTACCATGCGCCAGCGCGTGAGGGGCAGAGCGGAAAGCCCGGAGCGCAGCGAGGACTTGCAGCGGCGACCCGACAGCAACCCGGCCTTCGCAGGACGGGTTGATGGCACGCCCTAATAAAGAGTCTATAGTCTCAAGTCGGAAGTCGGAAGTCAATGCCGATCATCATCCATGTATTTACTTCCGACTACAGACTTCCGACTACAGACTTCCCCCCTCTGCCGATCCGTCCACCTGCACCGATCGGCCTGTAACTTGCGAACAGCGGCGATCATATGGTGCCATCGATCACGAAGAACCGCGCGGAGCGCTCGGGCAGCGGGCCACGGGCAAGGATGCGCGCAGCGGCGGGCGAATTGCCGAAGGCGGAAAAGAACATGACATGGCGCAAGGCGTTCTGGCAGTTCATCTGGCCGAGACGAAAACATGTCGCGCTCGGACTTTTGTTGATCGCGATCAGCCGGCTGGCGAGCCTGGTGGTGCCCGGTGCCACGAAATACCTGGTGGACGATGTGATCGTGAACAAGGACATCGATCTGCTCTGGTGGCTGCTGGCGGCCGTGGTGGGCGCGATCGTGGTGCAGAGCGTTACTTCCTTCTGGCTTACGAAACTGCTCAGCGTTGAAGCACAATTGCTCATAAGCAAGCTGCGGGCGCAGGTGCAACGCAAGGTGCTGTCGTTGCCGATCAGCTATTTCGACAGCACGAAAAGTGGCGCGCTGGTGAGCCGGATCATGACCGATGTGGAAGGCGTGCGAAATCTGGTGGGCACCGGCCTTGTGCAGCTTGTCGGCGGAACGCTCACCGCGATCGTGGCGCTTGTTGTCTTGATCACGATCAGCCCCACGATGACACTTTACACGTTGCTTCCGGTAAGCATTTTCGCGGTGATCGCTGCGAAGGCCTTTGCGCGGATCCGACCGATCTTTCGTACGCGCGGCGTGATCAATGCGGAGGTGACCGGCCGGCTCACGGAAACACTGAACGGCGTTCGTGTGATCAAGGGTTTCAACGCGGAAGAACAGGAGAACCGGAATTTTGAGCGCGGTGTCGATCGGCTTTTCCAGAATGTGAAGCAAAGTCTTACCGCCACTGCGCTGATCACGAGTTCTTCCACGCTTTTGCTCGGCCTTGCGAGCGCTGGCATCATGGGGATCGGCGGCTGGCAGATCATCCAGGGCGATCTTACGTTAGGCGAATTCCTTGCGTTCACACTTTTCCTTGGTTTCATGATCGCGCCGATCGTGCAGATGAGCAACATCGGCAGCCAGCTTTCCGAAGCGTTCGCCGGGCTCGATCGCACAGAGGAATTGATGAACATGGATCCGGAGGACATCACTTCCGATCGGCCGATCGTGCTGGATCGGATCAAGGGCGACATCGTTTTCGAGGATGTGCGTTTCGCGTACGATGAAGGAAAGGAAG
>JAEZDL010000191.1 GCA_023418095.1 Bacteroidota bacterium | reverse complement strand
TGCAGGGTTATCTGCCCAACATGGTAGCTGAAATGCTCCACCACATGCAACACGATCGCTACGCCCGTTTCGGAAAAACCCTGAACCCGGTACTCCTTTTCCAGCCGATGTTGATCCAGATCATTGATGATCATTTTCGCTTGTTGCATCGTGCGGTCCAGGTCACCGAGCAATCTCACCCGATCCACCGGACCTCGCTCATCGAATTCGGTCTGCCGCTGCCTTCGATCTTGGGCATTTCCCAACGTAGCCACGATCCATTGGCCCACATTCCCGGTAAGGTGAAGCACCAGGTTGCCCACGCTCACCACATTGGCATTCGGCCGGTGCCAGACGTCCTTGTCGGCCATCATGCCGATGCATTTGTGTATGCGGCCGAGGCCTTCATCCAGGCGGCGGATCGCTTCTTGTTTGAGGAGGTCGCTTGTATTCACGGCTGGAAATTAATGTTCATGAATGTTCGGGCGAATTCCTGTCAGGTCGCGGCTGCGCTTTCAAGTCCTCGCGAATGTGAAGGAAGTCCGCTTCGCGACCCTCTCCTTGGGAGAGGGGCTGGGTGTGAGGCTGCGGGCTTTCCAGCTACGCCGCTTACGCAGATCGGCCGTTGGCGATAAGAGTATCTTCGCTGATCATGGATACCCGCATCCGTTTCGAAACGAAAGAAGAAAGCAACGCGCGTCGCGAAAGGGAATTCATGGCCCTTACGCCAAGCGAGCGTTTCATGTGGTTCCTAAGAAGCTTCCCGCCGATCGATATGAACGCTCCGGAACGGCCGACTACGAATTTTGTGATCAGAAAGAAGCGGGATGTGGTTCGGTGAAGAAGTGGCTGAATTCCTGAAGCAGGCTGAGAAGCACGGGCTGCGCTACTTGATGGTAGGTGGCGGTGCCGTTAATTTTCATGGTTACCAAAGACATTCGGCAGATATTGATCTGTGGGTGGAGCCTTCCCCGGAGAATTTCGATCGTTTGCTGAAGGTCCTGAATGGCTCCGGTTATGAGGTGGATCGGCTGCCGGAAGAAGTCCTTCGCGCCGAACAGAACATCTCGATCAAGATCTCACCGGATCTCGATCTTGAATTGATCACACGGTTCAATCCCGGATGTTCGTTCGCTGAAGCGTGGGAACGGCGAAAGGAAGGTGAACTTGCCGGAAAGCAGATCCAGAAATTCAACGTGCTCGATTATTCCGATCTGATCGAGAGCAAGATCAGAAGTGCACGGCCGAAGGATCTTTTGGATGTGCAAGAGTTGCAACGCAGGAGGGGAAAGATCTGAAACGGATAGGCTGTCCTTCCGGGCCCCGACCCGGAATCGCGCTGATGTCATTCCGGGCCCCGACCCGGGATCGCGCTGATGTCATTCCGGGCCTCACCCGGAATCGCGAAACTGCCTATTCCACTACCAACTTCCCAATGCTCACGATCACACCATCCACAACATGATCCACCAAGTACAGTCCCGGGCTTAGCGAGCGGCTGTCCCAAGTGATCACATCCGATCTCACAGCCAACCGATCGACAAGCCTTCCCGAAGGATCACGGATCTCGATGAAGCCGTTCTGGCCTTTGCTTCCAACCACAGTAAAGATCACGGGTCCGGACGCAGGATTAGGAGCTACGACTAAAGAATTGGATAATTCTTCATCAGATAATATTGTGGTTGTCAAGCACATGTTGGAGACAATCAGGCTTGCATTATAAGGTTGCGTTGTCACAGTTACCAAATCTAGATTCATACTGGCCGGGACCACTAAATGATTGGTCACCGAACTCGTTATTAAGCCGACTGATGAAGTGTGGGGAACGGCATTACAAAGCCCCATTAAGGACGTATCAGTACTAAGAACGATCCCTGAGTGTAATTCGGTGGTTCCAGTAAAAATTATTCCTGCTCCATCAGATTCAATTGCTGTGCTATTAAATAGATAATGTGCGTAGTCATCATCCAATTCCATTGCTTTAATAAATGTACCATCAGCAGAAAACCGTACAATAAGACATTCTTTGAACAACCCTTGGGGCCTCCACCCATAACATGTGAATGAACCATCATTCATCTCTATACAACCGTCAAGATTGAATTGTTCATTGATCATATGCTTCGCAAAAATGATTTCACCAAAGCTATCAAGCCGACATATGAAAGCTCTTGGACCTGGCCAACTCAAAGCACCAGTAATTAATAAATCACCGTTCGATAAAACTTGAAGATCTTTGAAGTAGTGATCTTCACCCAGATCATAGATCTTGGACCATAGCAGTAAGAGATCCGAAGTCCATTTTTGTAGAATCATTCTAGTCTGTGACTCGGGCTCTGGAAGTGTTATTGTCTGGGCTCTTAGGAAGCCTGCGGTGGAGTAGGGAACCAATTCTGATTGGTAACTATTCGTCAAATTAATGTCTTCTTCGAAACGAGACGCAGTAATAAGGTCACCCTGAACACTCAACTTTAAGAGTGCATTATGCCAAATACCGGTGGTCGAAAACCTAAGCCTTATCGACACGATATAAGTTCCTTCTTCTTCAGTGATCATTGGAACACTTGGGAACATGATCAGGACCGAATCGCTTATACACTTGTTCCACTGCACCCCCCCATCTTGGTCGACTTTCATGAAGCATGCGGTCTGACCAATGAAAGGCCCATTTTTTACCAATGTGTAAAGCATTCCACCATCCGAGCATCGAAACGGTGGAGCCGATGCTCCCCCGTCATTCAGGCTAAGGTCTACAGAGTGAGCATATATATTCGAGGGAATCCCTGAGGAACCTACTTCAGCGCTGAAAATGCCAAGCAAGGTATCACCATCTGTGAAACTTCCGCTTACAGTATAACTCTCGCCAGGAACGATTTCTATCAATGAAGGGCGCACCTCTCCCGTTCCTGGATCGAGCAGGATCTCATGAGAGAACGGTAGTTGAGCGAATGAGGTGAACCACAAAAATGTGATAGTGGTTACAGCAAGAAACTTCAGTTTCACAATAGATGTATTTTTCCAAATATAGTTCAATTGCTCATATAGGAGATTCGATAATATGCAGATCACTGGATCAGTGATGCCAAGTTTCGGAAAAAGAAAGCGGCGACCTAACGGCCGCCGCTCTATTTCGTCCATAGTATCCGCTTACGCGGCCTTCTTCTCTTCGGTCTTCGGCTTGTAACCGCTGCCGATGTGCTGATCGAGGAAGGTCTCCATGGCCTTGTAGAATTCCATGCGGTTCTCTTCGTTGCGGAAACCATGGCCTTCGTTGTCCTTCACCATGTACTGCACTTCAACGCCACGCGCCTTGAGGGCTTCCACCACCTGGTCGCTCTCGGCCTTGTTCACGCGTGGATCGGTGGCGCCCTGCGCGATGAAGAGCGGGCACTTGATCTTGTCCACATGGAACACGGGTGAAGCTTCGCGCATGGCGAGGCTGTCCAACTTTGGATCGCCCACCATTTCGTACATCATCTTCTTGAAAGGCTCCCAGTAAGGAGGCACGGTGTTCATGAAGGTGAAGAGGTTGCTTACGCCCACGTAATCGATGGCGCAGGCGTAGAGATCGGGAGTGAAGGTGATGCCGGCGAGCGTGGCGTAACCGCCGTAGCTGCCACCGTAGATCGCCACACGTGCTGGATCGGCGATTCCTTCCTTTACCAGCCATTCAACACCATCGGTGATGTCGTTCTGCATGGCCTTGCCCCACTGCTTGAAGCTCTTTTCCCAGAACTCGCGGCCGTAACCGGTGCTCCCGCGGAAGTTCATCTGCAACACGGCATAACCGCGGTTGGCGAGGAGTTGCGCTTCGTTGTTGTAGCCCCACTCGTCACGCGCCCAAGGACCGCCGTGCGGGTTTACGACCACTGGAAGTGCTTTTGCTTCACGGCCTTTGGGCAGCGTGAGGTAACCGTGGATGGTGAGGCCATCGCGGCTGGTGTACTTGATCGGCTTCATCTCGGCCAGCTGGCTTTCATTCAACCAGGGGTAGAGCGTGGCCATTTCGGTGAGCTGATCGGCGGCCTCATCGTAGAAGCTGTACTTGCCAGGCATGCGATCGTTGCCGGTCCATACCATGAATTTGTCCTCGTTGTCGTTCTCGCCATACACGAACACTTCGTAACCGGGGAATTTGGTCTGGAGCTTCTCGAAGCGCGCCTTGGTGACCTCGTCGAGGTGGACTTGTTCTTCCTTCCAGCTGGTGAAGTAAACACTGGTGATCACCTTCCGCTTGCGGCTGTAATCCAGGCTTCTCACATCGTATTCCTTGTTGGCGAAGATCTCCTTGATCTCTTTTCCGGCCGCCAGATCCCACTCCACGATCGCGGTCTTGTCGCGGCCGTTGAGGTTGCTGGCAACGTACAGGTTCTTGTTGTCGAAGGTGAAGAACAGCGGGTTGAAGCTGTCTTTGAAACCGGTGGTCATGATCAGTTTGAACGGTTCCTTTTCGTTCGCACGGTGGAAGATCAGGTTGTTCACGCCATCGGTCTTGTAAGCCAGGCGGATCACTCCGTCGTGGTCCGTGGTCCAGCCTTCGTAGTTCTCCTTGTTGTCCACAAGCTGTTTCATCTTGCCGGTCTCAACATCCACCAGGTATGGATCGAAGACCTCCGGATTGCGCTGGTTCATCTGCACCATCACGCTTTTCTCCATGCCTGCGATGTTATGCAGATCATCGAGGATGCCTGCGCGCACGCCTTTTTCCGGTGTAAGTGCCTTCACGTCCTTGCCATCGATGCTTGCGCTGAAAACGATGAAGTTCTCATCGCCGTTGATGTCGCGGCTGTAGAGGATCCGATCGCCTTTCCAGATGTGCATGCCGATATCGCGCACGGTATCCTGGGTGATCTGCATGGCCTCGGTCTCGCCGATCTTCTGCACGAAAAGGTTCATGCGATTCTTCCACGGTGCGCGGAAGCTGAAGTATTGCCCATCGGGGCTTACGCGGAAGCTCGCCTTTTCGGGGTTGCGGAAGAAATCCTCCACGGGGATCGTGGGCGGCACTTCCACCGCGGGCGGCGCCACGGCGGCTTGTTCAACATTCTGGCTGCAGGAGCCGAACAGTGCCATTGCGCCGAACAAAGGCAATGTCCTTGTCAACGTGATCTTCATTTGGTTCTCTGGGGATGGAAAGACAAAAATGGTTGTTCGGATCGTAATTACCTAAGGCGATCCATGAACGGTTCATTCATGGGATGAGCCGTAATTTCCGATCGAGGTGTTCGACAGTTCCATCCAGAGGATTTGGGCGTTCCGGCCCCAGAGCGGGCCGTCGGGCTCATCCTGAGCCCGTCGAAGGGCTTCAAGTCCTCAGCCGCCGAATGGCGGGCGGCTTCCGGGCTTTCCGCTGCCATCCCTAACGCGGATCCGGCGTACCTTTGCCGATCGGAAAAAAGCACTGCTTTCCGCTTGATCCAACGCATGATATTACCTATTCGCGCCTATGGCGATCCTGTCCTGAAGAAAGAAGCGAAGGACATCGAACCCGGCCATCCCGGTCTTCAGGAATTGATCGCCGATATGTTCGAGACCATGTACGCGGCCAATGGCGTGGGCCTTGCCGCACCGCAGATCGGCCACAGCATCCGCCTCTTCATTGTGGATGCTTCACCATTTGCCGAGGATGAGGATGGCAACCCCACCGAAGATGCGCATTTGAAGGATTTCAAGAAGATCTTCATCAACCCCTACATCGTAGAGGAGGAAGGTGAAGCGTGGCCGTTCGAGGAAGGCTGCCTTAGCATTCCCAACATTCGCGAGGAAGTGAAGCGCCAGCCCAAGATCGTGCTGCAATACCAGGACGAGAATTTCGTGGAGCATGAAGAGGAATTCGATGGATTCGCCGCGCGCGTGATCCAGCACGAGCACGATCATCTGGATGGCATTCTCTTCACCGATCGGCTTTCACCTCTGCGACGCCGGCTGTTGCAAGGCAAGCTGAAGGACATCTCCGCCGGACGCACCGAAGCGAAGTACAAAATGAGATTCCCCGCTGTAAAATGAAGATCCTGGTGAAGCAGATCGCAATGCCGATCGCACTATTGCTGCTCGTTGCGTGTTCCGGCGGAAAGACCGAAAAGGCCGATGAGGCGAAGGACAAAGGAGCCGATGAAATGGCGCTGAAGATCCGCACAATGGAGGACAGCCTTTTCGAGAACATGGCGTTCAGCCAACGAAATGCGCAGATGTTGCTGGATGTATATAAAGCTTACGCGGCAGCCTATCCGCTGGATGTTCGCGCGCCGGAGTATCTGTTCCGCGCCGCTGGCGTTGCCCGATCGATGAAGGACGCGCAGCAGAGCATCGCGCTTTACGATCGTGTGATCCGTGATTACCCAAGTTGGGAGCGCCTGCCGGAAACGTATTTCCTGAAAGCATTCACGATCGATACGGAACTGAAGCACAAGGGCAACGCCAAGGAAGCCTACCAGCAGGTGATCTACCTGTTCCCCGATCACAAGTTCGCGGCGGATGCGAAGGCGATGATCGCCAACCTGGAATACACCGATGAGGAACTGATCGCGCGCTGGAAGCAGCAGGCCGAACAGGACTCTGCTTCAACAACGAACCGCTGATCAACGAATGCACTCACTCCGTTCCCTTTTCTTCGTTCCCGCGATCGCTTTCGCTTCACTCTCCATCGCACAAAAGGATCTTCCGATCGATACGGCCAAAAGCACTGTTACCTGGCATGCAGAGAAGGTGACAGGATCGCACACCGGCCAAGTGAAATTGGAGCAGGGATCGATCAAAGTTGAAAATGGCGATCTGATCGCGGCGGAGGTCACGATGGATATGACCTCGATCACCTGCACCGACATTACCAAGCCGGAATCGAACAAGCGCCTGGTGGATCATCTCCATTCCACGGACTTCTTCCATACGGCCGAATTCCCGGAAGCATCCTTCGTGGCCACTTCGATCGAAAAGATCGCCGGTTCGGAAAGCACCGATCACAACTACCGGATCACCGGTGATCTCATGATCAAAGGGAAAACGCACCCGAATACGTTCGAATGTGAGTTCCGGCCCAATGGCGATGGCTTCCGCGGAACGGGTAAACTGATCTTCGATCGTACCAAATACGACATCCACTACCGATCGGGTTCGATCTTTCCCGATCTTGGTGACAAGGTGATCTACGACGAAGTATCGCTGGAATTGGACATCCGCACCCGCTGATCCGGAATGGGGCGGAGCGAACTACCAGTGCATCCGCTGATCGGCGAGCGTTACAGTCCGCGGGCATTTACGGATCGTGACATTTCCGATGAAGAACTGCAGTTGATGCTGGAGGCTGCGCGGCTCGCGCCAAGCAGTTTGAACGAGCAGCCCTGGCGGTTCCTGGTGGTACGAAAAGGGCAGGAGGGTCATGCCGACATGCTTGCCGCCATGAACCCGAGCAACCGGATCTGGGCGGACAAAGCATCTGTGCTGATGCTCACGCTCACCCGGCCGAGACTTGTAAGGAACGAACTCGAGAATCCGCATGCCTGGCATGATCTCGGGCTCGCGGTGATGCAGCTCACCTTCCAGGCCACCGCGATCGGTATCGGTGTACACCAGCTTGGCGGCTTCGATCCCGCAAAAGCGCGCGTATTGTTCAGTATCCCTGCGGAATTCGATATCGTTTCGATGCTCGTTCTTGGTTTTCCCGGTGATCCCGATCAATTGCCGGAGAGGCTGCGGGAAAGGGAATTGCGCCGCTCGGTCCGCAAGCCGCTGGAGGAGTTCGTTCACCATGGAAATTTCGATCCAAAGAAGTAGGAACGGCGTTAGGTTGCTACCGCTGGAGGATTAGCTTTGCATTGGCCGTTCGCGGCCGTTCGTGTTCAATAAGATCAAGAGAAGCAGATGGAGTTCAATTTGATCCAGGCGTGGCTGGACCTGAAGGCGCAGTTGCCGGAACTGGCGATCGAAGGGATCGGTATCAAGTACATCTACCCGATCTTCCTGGTGCTCATCATCATGGAGTACATCAATGCCAAACACCTCTTCGATCTCAAGGAGAGCCTTTCCGGCTTCATCATCGGTGTGGGTGCCACGGTGATCCGCGTGGTCACCAACGTGTTCGAGATCTCGCTCTACATGTTCCTCTTCGCCTGGGCCGAACCTTTCCGCGAGCAATTCCTCGGCTATTCAACGCTGGGCTTCGCATGGTACATCTGGATCATCTGCGCCATCGCGGACGATCATAATTTCTACTGGCACCATCGCCTCGCGCACAACGTTCGCCTGCTATGGGCCGCGCATCTGCCGCACCACAGCGGCAAGATGTACAATCTCACCATCAGCATCCGCAACGGCTGGTTCATCACCCTGGTGAAACCGATCTACTGGCTGTGGATGCCGCTGCTGGGCTTCGAACCGATCATGATCGCCACCTGCCTGATCGTGAACGCGTTCTACCAATTCACCCTGCATTCGCAACTGGTGCCTTCCTACGGTTGGTGGGAAAACATCTTCAACTCATCGCACGTGCATGTGGTACACCACAGTTGCAACACAGAATACCTGGACAAGAACCACGGTGGCATCTTCACGTTCTGGGATCGCATCTACAACACGTGGCAGCGCCCGATCGAAGGCGTAGTGCCCAAATTCGGCATCAGCCACGATCCCGGCACCAACAACCCGATCACGCACAACCTCTTCGAGTTCCAGGAGATCTGGCGCGATGTGAAAAAGGCGCCAACGCTGAAGGCCAAGCTCATGTACATCTTCGGCCCGCCCGGCTGGAGCCACGATGGCAGCAGCATGACCAGCCGCCAGTTGCAGGAGCAGTTGAAGCGGGAGAAGGAGGCGGCTGAGAAAGCGGAGGTGAAGTTGGAGCCGGTGGCGGCGTAGACGATGCGGAATTGCACCATCTGATCCTCTAATTCTCTGATCATCTGATCGGCATTTGGGCGCCTTAACGCGCTGTCCGCTGTGGCCGGCTTGCGGTCACCGGCGGCTGCGGCGTTCCGGTGGCTTCCGCTGGTCGCCTCCTCGCAGCACGCATCCGCATGGTGCCGCTGCGCCGGGCCGCCGCTCCCATCCCTGGCGCGAGAGCTTACTTTTCATGAGCATCGTCCAATTCACTGCAGATGACCTAGTGGCCTTGCGATGGCAATGCGAAGTTCTTTGGAACACAGAAAGACTGGTTTCAATCCGCGCGCTGCGACGATCGCCACGCGACTCCTGCAAACGGCACCTGGAGTACAACGCCAAGCTGTTTTAATCCGCGCGCAGCGACGGATCGCCGCGCGACCCAATGCGGGATAGCCCCTTCCCCGCGCAAAAAACGTTTCAATCCTCGCGCAGCGACGGATCGCGGCGACTGCCGTTCCACATTTCAAGGCACATATCGAACTTGTTTCAAACCGCGCGCAGCGACGGATCGCCGCGCGACCAAATGAACTCGCCAGCCGCTAACTGTGGTAGCTGTTTTAATCCGCGCGCAGCGACGGATCGCCGCGCGACTAGCCATGGAAGATCTTGTGTTCCCCGCCTCCCAACGTTTCAATCCGCGCGCAGCGACGGATCGCCGCGCGACCTACAGTACTGTGATAGTCCGAATGGATTGGATATGTTTCAATCCGCGCGCAGCGACGGATCGCCGCGCGACGGCGCCAACGCGATCAGTTCTCTAATGATGAAGCCTAAGTTTCAATCCGCGCGCAGCGACGGATCGCCGCGCGACTTGAAGGTGGCTATCCCTACGATCAAGGTGATAAGGTTTCAATCCGCGCGCAGCGACGGATCGCCGCGCGACCACACCATGCACAAGCCCCCCATCCAGCAATGGATGTTTCAATCCGCGCGCAGCGACGGATCGCCGCGCGACGGCCGTAAGGCGGATCGGTAACGATGGCATCCACGGTTTCAATCCGCGCGCAGCGACGGATCGCCGCGCGACATTGTGGTAGGTGTTTATTGTTTGATGCGTCAAAGTTTCAATCCGCGCGCAGCGACGGATCGCCGCGCGACAACACAGCGACCGTACTAACTGCCCCCAAAGCATAGTTTCAATCCGCGCGCAGCGACGGATCGCCGCGCGACGATGGAGCGCGGGTGGGTGCATACGTACCTGATGACAGGTTTCAATCCGCGCGCAGCGACGGATCGCCGCGCGACACGCCGCATGGGGAAACAAGATCCCCAAGGAGATCGTTTCAATCCGCGCGCAGCGACGGATCGCCGCGTGACCCGCACAGGTTACCAGTGAACCGGGGCGCTGCACTGGTTTCAATCCGCGCGCAGCGACGGATCGCCGCGCGACTTACGGCGAAGTACCTAAAGGCATGGTGATCACATCGTTTCAATCCGCGCGCAGCGACGGATCGCCGCGCGACAACTTATCGCGCAGGTAGACCATCAGGCTGAATGGGTTTCAATCCGCGCGCAGCGACGGATCGCCGCGCGACAGTATGTAATTCGCATTTATGTGCAGCCCTACGTGCGGTTTCAATCCGCGCGCAGCGACGGATCGCCGCGCGACCCGAGACTTATTAACTTCGGGCTGTTAACGGTGTTTCAATCCGCGCGCAGCGACGGATCGCCGCGCGACTTGCACATCCGGGCGGTCCAATACACCGTCAAAGTCGTTTCAATCCGCGCGCAGCGACGGATCGCCGCGCGACGGATACCCTGGAGGAGAAGCCGATCTTCTTTAAGAAGTTTCAATCCGCGCGCAGCGACGGATCGCCGCGCGACACCAACTCGCCCTGCTCCCGCTATTATGGCGCTTGTTTCAATCCGCGCGCAGCGACGGATCGCCGCGCGACAGCGGCGGCCAGAAGCCCCAGCCGGGAGCAGTGGAGTTTCAATCCGCGCGCAGCGACGGATCGCCGCGCGACATGCACCTTTCCAGGTATTCGCCGAACTCCGTTACATGTTTCAATCCGCGCGCAGCGACGGATCGCCGCGCGACGTGTGATACCATGCCAATGCTGTATCACCTCACCTGTTTCAATCCGCGCGCAGCGACGGATCGCCGCGCGACACGCGGCAGGCCTTCAATAAGTACGTCACTCAAAAAGTTTCAATCCGCGCGCAGCGTCGGATCGCCGCGCGACTTCATCAGTGAGGTGTATGCACCCATGGAAGGCTTGTTTCAATCCGCGCGCAGCGACGGATCGCCGCGCGACCGGACCTATAATGCGCTGCCGGCTCGTCGGTAATTGTTTCAATCCGCGCGCAGCGACGGATCGCCGCGCGACCGCAAATCACTAGGTTTCCCATGAGCCAGTACGGAGTTTCAATCCGCGCGCAGCGACGGATCGCCGCGCGACGTCCTTGCAAAGACTGCTGGATCAAGGGAAAGCAGGTTTCAATCCGCGCGCAGCGACGGATCGCCGCGCGACTGGCGTGTCTATCGGCATAACTATTTACCCGATTGCGTTTCAATCCGCGCGCAGCGACGGATCGCCGCGCGACCATGTTCAACCGGCGCAGATCGCAGGCCCGGAGCGTTTCAATCCGCGCGCAGCGACGGATCGCCGCGCGACTGCTGGCCATGAGACTGGCAGGCGCGCGCAACACGTTTCAATCCGCGCGCAGCGACGGATCGCCGCGCGACCTGCAAAGACCACGGATGGCGGAACCAATGTGGTGTTTCAATCCGCGCGCAGCGACTGATCGCCGCGCAACTTGAACAGTTGAACCCACACCTGAACAGCCATGAGTGTTTCAATCCACGTGCAACCACGGATCGCCGCGCGACTGCGCCGCTTCAACGCTTGTGGCGCTTGTTCGGTAGCGCAGGTTGGCGCGAAAGTTCTGCGCCTAAGGAACAAGAAGCAAAGAGCGGTATGCCTGTTAAGCTGGTTCCTTTTTTGTTGCAGTGCGGAGATGGGGATGGTTCGAGGGGATCCATCCGGGAAATACTACGCCACCTCCAGCACTTCAGGCACGTATAGTTTCAGCAGCTTCACGCCTTGGGGCATGTTGTTCTCATTCACGTTCACTTCGTAGTCGCTGAAGTCGCGGGCCACCTCTACTTCTTTCTTCTTGCGCACGGTAATGCGGTTGAAAAGATCGTGTGCCGGTGCGTTGCCCAACTCGCTTTCGTGTTGGAACACATACAGGCCACGCGTTGCCATCTGGCCACGGGCTGCACTGCGATCCTGCTCGAACATCATTTTCAACGCTTCCCAGAGCATCTTCAGGTCGGCATCACCAAAACCTGTTTGTTTGGCCAAGAACGAGGAAACAAAACCGTGTGAGCGATACACGCCATACGGCACGGTATGCTTGCGGCCCATGGTACGGTTGTCGCCTCCTTGCTTTTCAGCTTCGGCTTCGGTGGCTACGGCCATGCGTGTAATGGAGTGCTCCAGCGCAACGATGGGGTCGATCGAGCGACCGAAAGTGAGTTGTACAGGGCCGCGAACCTGTCCGCAGTTCACGCCAGTGGACATCACAGCACCGAATGTGCGTACATCGAAGAAATTCTTGCACATCCAATCTCGGGCCTTGGTGACATCATGGCCGCCGCCTTTGCGCTTTTTTTTGTCGCCATCGCCTTCGAGCTTCACGCCGATCTCTTCATAGGCTCGCTCGTGCGTCTGGTTCAGAATGGCTCTTTCCTTTACATAGATCTCATACGGAGGTTGTTCGCCTTTCACCAATCCCACATAGTTGCGCACTTTGCGCTTGAGGGATACATCGGTAACGAGACCATGGCCGGTCTCTGCGTCCAAGCGAGGCAAGTTGCCCGCATCGGGGTCGCCATTGGGGTTTCCATCCTTTACGTCAAAAAGCAGGACGAAGTCGTAGCGTTTATTCAGGCTCATGGTATTGAGGTTTAGTTGTTGGAAGGTTGGTCTGGTGTCGTGGTTTTTCCTTTGAAAAAGTCCTGGCGCTGGTGGTAATAGCCCAGTGCGAAGCGTGCTTGCTCAGGCAGCGGCAAATGGGCCGGGAATCTGTCCAGTCCGTTCATGATATCGCCGATCAGTTTTTCGCGATTCACGGCTTGCCCAGGATGCAGCTTGCCAATGTGATGATTCTTCAAGCGCAGCAGGGTGGAGAATACAGCTGCAGGCGTGCTGGATGCAGCACCGTAGTACCGGTCGCGAATGGTTGCATTAAGGCCGGGGCTGGCATCTTCCTGCGTTTTCTCCAGCGCGGCGAAGAGGCGCCCAAGCCGGTAGGCGTTGTCGGTGTTGGTCGGGTCGAGCATGGGTGTGAAGAGTGTTTCAGGTTCGGTACTGTTCTGGTTGTTGCGACGAATGTTTCTATTGAGGCAGGCTTTGATTGCGGCAGCGCGCGCATACCGCACATCCTGTTCTGCACGGCAACGCTGAACGGCGAGAGTCAGGAAGGTGGCGGGGTAGGGCAGCGCCTCGATGATGGCGCGCATGATATCACCGCCGAGGTTGGGTGGGATGTTGTCCGTTTTACCCTGCGCCGAAATACTAGTGAGGATGCGAAAGAGTGACAGATGTTCTGGATCGTTCTTGCCCCGGACCACGTTGATGTCCTCGAAATGCTCTGCGATACGTTTAGCGATCTCTTGTGCAGTTGCCGTTTCCCAAAATCGGATGGAGATGCGCGCAGCATTCGGTGATAATCCAAGTACATGCAAACGGTCAGAGGTTTCGCCGGTCGAGAACTTCCCGGTCTTCACCGTCATCATGAGCTTCTGCAATGCTTCCGTTCCGCGATGTGGATCATCCTTGGGAGCCTCGCCGAAGAGGTCGGGAACGAGTGTTTCCAGATCATGCGCTTTCTCCGCCCAGAACACGGTAGAGGCTTCACCAACCTGAACACGCTGTCGAGAATCGCTCGCAAGAAGGTGATTCAATGCCGTTGTGTAAGCGAATGCAGCTTGCTTTCCGATGGCCGCGTTGTCTCCTTGATTTTTGCCGTAAGATCGGAAGGCATCGGCATTGTAGCTAACGATGTTCGCGCCGGAGGTTTGGGCACCCCATACACCTTTGATGGAAGGGTGCAAGCGCTCTATCGGCGCTTCATCGCCGGTCACAATGCAGATGCCGTTGACTGTCGGTGTGTTGGCATCATCTTCATCCACAGAGTTCAATCCGAGCCGCTGGCAAATAAGTTGGACATCCCCGTTCAGTCGGAAGCTGAGTAGTGGATTGGTGGTTTTGATCTCCTCCCAAATCGTGAATGACTCAAGTTTGCTGAGGTCGAGGTTTTGTATGAACTGTAATAACGCCCTGATGCCTTTATCTGATCGATACCGTTCAGGTAGTTCCGCAATGCGCTTGACGAATGCGGCATGCTGCTCCTCCACGCGATCTGGTTTGCTTCCTTCTTTACCAATGCCAAGTACATACTCGGCCGTATCCCAAAGCAGATTCGCAGCAATACCAGATGCCCGCTTCACGCTCATCGGGACCAAGAACTTCTGCGCTACTTTCTTCTTGCCAATGAACTCTTGTGTATCGGATATGTTTATCAAAGTGCCGTTCTCATCGAGCTCGATCACGAAAGGGATTGCTTTCTCTTCCAATCCGAATGCAGGCAGGTGGTCCACTGCTTCCGGCGATGCCTGCTTACGGTCGTAGTATTCGTTGAGGCGTTGGAGGATCATGCGCGTACGGTGTTATGGTCTAACGCGGGCACTTCCATCACACCTCCTTTCACTTCAGCCTTGAAGAATTTCGGTTGTGGGTCGTTGGGGTTCGAGAAGTCGAGGTCGTGCAGCATGTAGCCGAGCTTTTCGTTCATGCCGATGGGCGCTGCTTCCTGGGCCGGATCCGCGACCAGTCGGAAGTGTGCTGCGAACTCACGACAACCGAGGTAGGGCTGGTTCACACATTGGCCTTTCTGGGCACGACGCTCGAACATGTCCTCGTATTTCCTGGCATTGGCCTGTGGGTCCTTATCTCGCAGGAATTCCATGTCGGCGTGCAGGCGGTAGGCCACATCGCGCAGAAAGAGCCCTGCGCGTTGCTGGCGGTCGTCCTCGATGTAGAGGCCGAGATCACCAGTTCCCTTCTTCATGGCTGTTTCCACGTTGCGGGTGCTTACTACGCTGGCCACCTCATTGCGCCGCAGGTTCATCCATCGCACGGGTTTGAGTACTTCGATCTTGCGCACATGCCAGCGGATGGCCGGCTTCCACAGGATGGCCTCGAACACCGCACGTGCGGCCGAGGGAGTGATCACATCGTAGCTCACACGCTCCACCTTCATTTCGGGGCGGGTAAAACAGGCATAGTCGCCGGAGACTTCGAGGCAGTATCGTTTCATGTTCAAGCCATGTATTGGTCAGGGGTGAGTTGGACGTGGTCGAGTTGCAGACCGAAGTCGGGGTTGTAGAGGCCATCTGCGGTTTGCACAAAGAGGCCCGGAAAGAGTTCTTCAATTTCGCCTTGGCTCCGCATCGGTTCGGCGTACCGATGGTGGATGCGCACGATGTAGCGCTGGAGCTTCCGCATGAGCCATCGTTGAGGCCCTTCCTTCTTCAGGGTGTTCAGCCAGAATTCGATCGTGCGTCCTTTCTTGTCCGGTACCATGTAGCGAACTACCAGGGAGACCTGATCGCCATCCTCGATCAGCTTGAAATTCTCGGCGGCAGTGCGGAAGTTCACAGCAAGGGCTTCGAGGTTCTTGCCATCCATGCGCAGGTCTTGACGTATGCGCTTCTTATCGAGGTCGCACTCATAGTAGAGCTTGGTGAAGTACGCGGTGAACAGCTTCCTGTCCAGTGGGTCAGCGCTATTGCCGTACAGTACGCTTTTGCAGGCATTGGCCCCTTTCAGCAGAAGACCATTCGGCGGGTCTTTCGGCGGCACGAAGACGACCACTTTTCCATGATCCAGCTTTCCTTCACGATTGCACCTTCCAGCGGCTTGGGCGATGGAATCCAGGCCGGCTAATGCCCGGTACACGACAGGGAAGTCGATATCCACCCCGGCTTCGACCAATTGGGTGGATACTACGCGTATCGGTTCCTTGTCTTTCATGCGCTGTTTGATATCCGCTATCACTGCGCTGCGGTGCGCTCCGCACATGAGTGCTGATAAGTGCAAAGTTTCTTTGGGAAGAAGGCTGTGCAGCACGCGTGCGTCCTTACGCGTGTTCACAATGGCCAGCACATTCTCGTGCGCGCCAATGCTCTTGGCGATGTACTCCCACGGCTCATGCGCGTTCATATCAACAGGCAACTCCACCTGCACACGCTTCAACTGCTGGTAGAGTGCATCAGGGTCGGTGATGATCTCCCGCACATCATCCAGTCCCTTGATGTGCTTCTTGGGGTCCACATAGTGATCGATCGTGGCCAATGCGGGTTGCGTGGCCGTAGAAAGTACCAGGGTAACGCCGTAGTGCTTGCTCAAGAGGTTGAGCACATCCAGTATGGGTTGAAGGAATTCCGGCGGCAAGAGCTGCGCTTCGTCCAACACCACAATGCTATTGCAAATGTTGTGGAGTTTGCGGCAACGCGACGTCTTCGTCGCGAAGAGCGATTCGAAGAACTGCACGCTTGTGGTGACGATGACCGGCGCATCCCAATTCTCGGCAGCTAGGCGGCTGCGACTATTCTCCTCTTTCGGGTCGGCTTCCGCATTGCTATGGTGCTCAATGAGCACTTCATCTCCCACAGCCGCGAACGCCTGCCGGAACACATCGGCGGTCTGCTCGATGATGCTGGTGTAGGGGATGACATAGATGATGCGGCGCAGCATCTGATTGGACTTGGCATGCTCCAATGCAAAGGCCATGGAGGAAAGCGTCTTGCCGCCACCGGTGGGTACGGTGAGCGAGAAGAGTCCTGGCTTCTCGGCTGCCTTGGCTCGGCACTGGTAAAGAACATTTGCACGCGCACTGTTCACGTCGGTGTGTTCCGCACTGCGCGCCTTGTCGGCCATGTAAGCATCAAAGGCCTGGTGTAAGTCCTCCAGCTTTGGCCAATTTCCTCGTTTGCTGCCTTTGTCCGGATCCATGTAGGCTTCGGTGTCAATGAAGTCAGCATCGACCAAGCAGGAGAAGAGCATTCGGACCCAGAGCGCGAATCCATTCTTGGTGCCGGGTACTGTTCGCAGATCCGGTTGAAAAGTTGGTTCGAGTAGTTCGGCTGGAGCGGCTGCTCTGCTGTAGGTGAGTTCGGCCTTGCTTTCCAACTTGGCGAACCGCGCACCAAGATCTGTTGTCCAATCGTTTAGTCCGGCATGATGCCCAGCGATCAAATATGCCAGTATCCTACCAGTTATGCCGAACTTTTCGCAAGCGAGGATTGCTCCGGCTGTAGAGTGGTTCGGATGACCCGGCATATCCTCTATATGCGTATCTGCTTCAAAGCCGCTGGCCTTGCGGATGAACTGTTGCCAGCGGAGTTGATACTTACCCAGGTCGTGCCACAAAGCAGCTTGGCGTGCAATGGCTTCACCACCGAATGCTTTTGCGAATTCTGCGGCCAATGCCGCTACGCCTTGTATGTGGTTCGCCAGATCGTGTGGTTCACGCCAAGTCCCGTCCTGATTCCGCGTAGCGTGGGCAATAGGTCTCATGGTCGGTCAACTCTTAGGATGCCGCCTTTCGACAACGGCTTTCACGAATGATGTGCATTTTATCAAGTGGCGCCGTCATAATTAAGAATTTGAAATAGTTCGGTCCCGTTGTGTGGATAAATTGTTGACTCTGAAAATGGTTTAGCGAAGATGTGATCATTTCAACGTCAAATCCTGTCGGTGCCGAGATCTTAATTCGCTCAAGCAAGCTTGGCTCGACCGGCAACGAAAAAGCCGCTGCCCTTCGGGCAACGGCTTCATCGATCGGCGGAGAGGGAGGGATCGGCTACGCCTTTCCCTGAAGGGGGAGGCTTCGAATATCAAGCCGTGCTCGCTTCGCTCGCTGCGGTTTTTTCATTGTCACCTTCGCTCAAGCAAGCTTGGCTCGACCAGCAATGAAAAAGCCGCTGCCCTTCGGGCAACGGCTTGATGTTCGGCGGAGAGGGAGGGATTCGAACCCCCGTTACCCGTAGGTAAAGCGGTTTTCAAGACCGCCGCGATCGACCACTCTGCCACCTCTCCGGGGCGGAGCGCGAAAGTACGCGATCGCACGATCTTTGGCGACCCATGGGCGCACTCTCGATCGAATTCCTCGGCACTGGCACCAGCCAGGGTGTGCCTGTGATCGCCTGCGACTGTGCCGTGTGCCGGAGTTCCGATCCGTGCGACAAGCGTTTGCGGACCTCGGCTTTGGTGCGTGTGGGCGATGTACAACTATTGATCGATGCGGGGCCCGATCTGCGCCAGCAGATGCTGCGCAGCAGTGTGCGCCGGCTCGATGCCGTGCTGCTCACGCACGAGCATATGGACCATGTGGCGGGGATCGATGATCTGCGCTCATTCAATTTCAGCCAGAAGCGGGCGATGGATATCCATGCGAACGCCGCCACCATCGCTGCTGTGAAGCGCACATTCCATTACGCCTTCGCGAAGGATCCTTATCCCGGCACACCGGTGCTGGATCTGCACGAGGTCGGGACCGCTCCCGTGCAGGTCGCCGGTATCACGGTAACTCCGATCGAAGTGCTTCACCACAAATTGCCCGTGCTCGGTTACCGGATCGGCGCACTCGCCTATATCACCGACGCGAAATCCATTCCCGAAAAGGAATTGCAGAAATTGCAAGGACTTGATGTGCTCGTGCTCAACGCCCTCCGTCACGAGCAGCATATCTCGCACTTCAACCTTGCGGAGGCGATCGCAGTGGTGGAGAAGCTGAGGCCGCGCCGCGCCTTCTTCACGCACATCAGTCACCTCATGGGTTTCCATACCGGGGTGATGCGCCGGCTTCCGCCGGGGATCGAATTGGCCTGCGATGGTCTTGTGGTGAACGTGGAAGGTTCGGGTTTGTAATAAAAGCGACTTTTTATCCGGCCGGCGATGGCCGTTTTCCGGTTTCTTTTTCCCAACTTCGAACATTCCGATCCGCCCTGCCATGCCGCACACTACGCGTTTCCAATTCCTTTTGATCTTCACTTTTGCAGGAGTTCCGCTTTTCGCTCAATCACCTTTGCAGGTGAATGAGGTGGTGGAACGTGCACAACACACCGATCCCGATCGGCAGCGGGAATTGCGGCAGCGAAACGCATGGCGCGAATTCAAGGCGCAACATGCCAACTGGTCGGTGGAATTCAATGAAAGCAGCGGAAAACCGCATCGCGCTTTCGGGGCGCCGATCGCTGTGGCCGGTTCCGATCCGCAGGAGAAGGCGATCACGTTCATCAGCGATCATCTTGCTCCGTTCGGTGTGCCAGCGGATGGGCTCGTGCATCGATCCACCAACAAGGCCTCGCGCATCACCTACGTTCATTTCGATCAGGTTTACCTGGGGGTTCCGGTGATCGCATCGCAGCTGATGGTGAAGTTCGATCAGCAGGGCCGGGTGATCGCGTTCGGTTGTGAAGTGTACGATGATATCGATCTTTCTCTTCAACCTTCGATCGATGCCGCAGCAGCAGGAGGGATCGCGAGCGCAGGCATTCCCGGTGTCACTTCCATTAATGATCGCGGCCTTCGCATCCTTCCGGTTCCCGGCGGCCAGACCACCGATCACAGGCTTGTGCATGAACTGGTGGTGAACGCGATGAACGGCGCACGGCCTTCGCGCTTTCTCTCATGGGTGGATGCACATACCGGCAGGCTTTGGTACCGCTGGGATCAGGTGGTGGAATGTGGTGGCGATGGATCGGAGAACGAAGCCGGCGTGGACCTGCAGGTGAACGCCACGGTGTACAGCACCGGTCCGCAAGGCGCAATTGAAGTTGTGGGCCTCGGCGACCTGCGTGTTTCGATCAATGGGAATTTCTACCACACCGATGCGAACGGTTTCTATCCGAGCGGGATCACCGGTCCGGTGGATGCACAGGTACAATTACGCGGCCGCTGGTCGCATGTCACGAGCTCGTCGGTCACACCCACGTTCAGCGGCACGCTCCAGGAGGGTGCCAATACGATCGACATGGATGCCAATGCCAACATCAGGCAGCGAAGCGCCTACCATTTCGTGAACCGCGTGCACCGGCAATTGAACGATGTGCTTCCCGGTTTCACGGGCATGGACTTCAGCCTGCCCACCAAGGTGGATGTGCCGGGCGGCGATTGCAACGCCTTCTACGATGGAAGCTCGATCAACTTCTACGCCCAGGGCAATGGCTGCCATTCGCTCGCGACCGTTGGCGATGTGGTGTACCATGAATACGGCCACGGCATCAACGATACATATTACGGCAGCATCGGAAGCAACTTCATCAATGGTGCGATGAACGAAGGTTATGCCGACGTGTGGGCACTTTCGATCACGCTCGATCCGATCCTTGCACGGGGTTACATGCTGGCCGATCCCGATTCGCACATCAGGCGTTATGATGAAGATCGGAAGGTATATCCGGTGGATCTGGTCGGTGAGGTGCATGCCGACGGCGAGATCATCTGCGGTGCGTGGTGGGATACCTATCTGTTGATCGGCGAGGACATGGACCTGTTGATGCAACTCTTCGCAGATGCCTATCCCGGCGTTCAGGCCAATGTGTTCAACGGGCAGGAAGGCGTGGCGTTCCGCGATGTGCTGCTCGATGTGCTGCAGGCCGATGATGATGATGGCGACATCACCAACGGGACACCGAACGGCAATGCGATCATTGAAGGATTCGCGCTCCATGGGATCACCTTGTTGAGCAATGTTGAACTGGAACATGCGCCATTGCTGGAGCTGCCGGAGAGCCAACCGATCGCCCTGGAGGCCGATGTGCAATTGTTCTTCCCGTTCACCACATATTTGAACGGTGTGCGCACATTCTACCGGATAAATGGATCGGCGGCCTGGGAAAGTGTGCTGATGACGAACAGCAGCGGCGATACCTATTCCGCTTCTCTTCCCGCGCAACCGCAAGGCACGGTGATCGCGTATTACATGGCGATCGAGGACATCTTCGGGAACACGAGTTCGGTGCTTCCAGTGGGTGCACACCTTGAGGATCCGAACCTGCCGAATTTCATTTTGATCGGTGCGGAATTGAACGCGACGGAGGATGGTGATGCGGTGCACGAGCTCGGTCCGCTCCAGGCAGGCCTGCCGGATGATGATGCCACCACGGGCAAATGGGACTGGAACGCGCCGATCGGATCGTTCGGTACACCGGGCGATGCGAGCACCATGGTACAGCCCGATCACCAGAACACGCCGGGTGGTGAGTTCTGCTGGATCACCGGCAACGCACCCAACGATCAGGCGGCCATCGGTGAAGAGGATGTGGATGGCGGCACCACCACGCTCATGACAAGCAACATCGATATGAGCGGCATGGACGAGCCGATCGTGACCTACTGGCGCTGGTACGTGAACAATCCACCGAGCGGCGCGAACCCCAATGCGGACTGGTGGCAAACGTTCATCAGCAACGATGGCGGATCGAGCTGGGTGAAGGTGGAGGAGACGAAGACGAGCGATCGCAGCTGGCGCAGGATGGCCTTCCGCGTGAGCGACCATGTGGAACCGACCTCCATCGTGAGATTGAAATTCAATGCGAGCGACAGTATTCGCGCGGGCCAGGAACTCGACGGCGGAAGCCTGGTGGAAGCGGCGATCGATGACATCCAGCTATGGGATCTTGCAGGCGGTGTTTCGATCGAAGAGAACACGGTCGCGATCAACATGGTCCATCCGGTACCTGCCGATCGTACGATCGATGTGGTGCTGAGGAACACCGGATCGCAGGAGCTCCACGCCGAGATCTTCGATCTCTCCGGCCGATCGGTGCTGCGGCCACGCTTCACTTCAGCGCAGCGGCAAACGATCGAAGTGGGCATGCTCGCTGAAGGCCAGTACGTGCTGCGTGTCCAGTGGGCCGAAGGCCGAAGCGAACATCGTTTCTCGATCGTACGTTAGGCCTCGTTCCAGAGCTGCCAGCTGGCTTCAGCCTGCGCCTCGAGCATGCAGAGGCCATTGGTGGTGCGTGCACCACGCTCGCGTCCTTTCCGCAGAAAGATCGTTTCCGCGGGATTGTACACCAGGTCGATCAGCGTGTGCTTTGGTCCCATCGCATCGTACGGCAGTTGCGGTGCTCCGCCGATCGCCGGCGCCATGCCGAGCGGTGTGGTATTAATGATGAGAGGACATACTTTGAGCACTGTCGTGTCGAGCAGATCCCAGGTGAGATCGCCGCGTTCGCGGCTTCGGCTCACCACGCGGAAACGGATGCCCATTTCCTTCAACACATACACCACGGCGCGGCTCGCACCACCACTGCCCAGTACCAAGGCCCTGGGCTTCTCCCCGTTCAACAACGGCTGTAATGTCCGCCGGAAACCGATCACATCGGTATTATGGCCGGTGGTGCGGCCATTCTTCACACAGATCGTGTTCACCGCACCCACGGCGGCCGCAAGTGGATCGATCCCATCGAGCAAAGGGATCACATCCTTCTTGTAGGGGATCGTCACGTTCAATCCCGCGAGGTCGCGATTTTCGCGGATCAGGGAGTGAAGCCCATTGGCATCATCCAGCTCGAAAAGCTCATAGCGATGATCGTGCAACTTCTCCCGGCTGAATTTCTCGCTGAACCATTTCTGGCTGAAGGAATGGGAGAGCGGTTTGCCGATGAGCCCGAAGATCCTCATGCGCGTCTTTCTCCCAAACGCTCCAAAAAGATCAATAGTGCGGCACCGAAGATCATGAGCAGGATCGCACCGATCACATGTGGATCTTTCTCGGTGAGGCCGAGCAGGCTGTCGTTGGCGGTCACGGTGGCATAATCAGCCGGCCACACATTGGATCGGATCAATGGAACGAGTTTTTCATCGGGTTCGCCCGCATGTTCGGTTCGCAACGATATCACCTCCTTCCATGGCCAGATGATGTAGAGCGATCCGAGAAGGAAACCGGTGAGCGTGGATACAGTGAGATCGTGATGATGCCTGAACATCCAGGTGAGCACATGCGAGAACGCCAGCAGACCGAGCACGCATCCCGAGCCGAAGATCACGATCACGGCCAGATCGAATTCCTTGATGGCTTCCATCACCGGACCGTATGCGCCCAGAAGAAGCAGGATGAAAGATCCACTGATGCCGGGCAGGATCATGGCGCAGATCGCGATCGCACCGGCGAAGAAGAAGAATGTGAGGTTATCGGTGGGTGGTGCTGCGTTCAACAACCCGATCATCACGGCGATCGCGGTCCCGATCAACAGGCCGATCCAGGGCACCACGGTCCAATGCCGCACAAGCTTCCCGCACAGGTAAACGCTCGCAGCGACGAGCCCGAAGAAGAATGCCCAGATCAGCACCGGTTCATGTTCCAGCGCCCAGGTGATCGGCCGCACCAGGAGGAGCACGCTCGTGAAGATCCCGGCCAGCAGCGTTGCCAGGAAATTCCCGTTGACCTGTTTCCACGCCGCGACCGGTCCCTGGCGCAGCAGCACCTTGAAGGTCTCGGGCCCGAACGACTTTATCGATGCGAGAAGCTCTTCGTAGATACCGGAGATGAAGGCGATCGTTCCGCCGGAGACGCCTGGCACCACGTCGGCCGCGCCCATGGCCATTCCTTTCAAGTAGAGCTTTACGCGTTCGCGAATGTTCATTTCAATCGCAGTTCAGGGTGGGATCCACTTCCTTGCCGTACGCAAGTATTCCACCCTTCAAGTTGATGAGATTGGTGAAACCGTAGCGATCGTTCAGTGCGCGGATCACCGCCGATGAGCGTGCTCCACTGCGGCAATGCACCACCACGGGCCTGTCGCGCCGGATCTCATCGATCCGTTCGATCAGTTCGCCCATCGGGATCAGCTCACCGCCGATCGAGCAGATCTCCGCTTCGTAGGGTTCGCGCACGTCGATCAATTGGAACTGTTCATGCTCCCGGCGCATGCGTTCCAATTCCTTCGCAGTGATCTCCTTCATGCGGCCAAGATATCCGAAAGAAGCTCAGGCCTGTGTCTTCGCAGGCGTAACCACCTGCCGGAGCTTATCGGCCACCTGTTCGGGCAGATATTGGAAGAAGGTGTCGCCGCGCAGGCCCAGGCGAAGGGTTTCCAGCGGGATCACTTCCTCTGGCCCGATATTGCCCAGGTTCACGTTGGCGCCCATCTGTTTGATGAACCAGACCTGTTGGGATTTTTGCGGGGCCTCCCACAGGATGTCCTGCATCGGGATCTTGGAGATGATCCGGTTCACCAGGGTGGTGTGTGCATGGCCGTTGGGCCGGTAGATCCCAACGGTGCCGCTTTCGCGTGCTTCGGCGATCACTTTCCAGCTGCCAGCATCGAGTTCCGCGCGCATCATGTTCACCCATTTCGCCGGGCTGATCAAGATCCCCGATTCCTTCGATCCAACTTCGCTCAATACGGTGAAGTTCCGCGCCAGCTCATTGATGTAGCGGCACTTTTCCTTGTTTGAAAGGTTGATCGATCCATCGGAGACCTCGGCGGTATCGAGTTCCAGTTTGTCAAGCAACTTGCGGTAATCCTTGAACTGGCCGCGTGCGATGAACGCTTCGAAAAGCGTTCCGCCGAGGTAGACCTTGATGTCCGCTTTCTGGTAGAGCTCGATCTTCTGCTTGAGGTTCGGTGTAACGAAGGATGTACCGAAACCGAGCTTGATCAGGTCGATCAGGTGGCCGGCACCTTCGATCATATCCTCCGCCTGGCGCAGGCACAAGCCTTTGTCCATTACCATGGTTACACCATCCTCACGAGGCTTCTTCGTCCTCGCGGGGATGTGCGAAAGGCTGTAGTTCATCGGCGGTAAAGATCCAACAAATGGATGATCTGGGGTATGGCCGCAGCTTCTGGGAAATGCTCGAACAATTGCGTATGTGCGGCATGATCGGCGATGAGCGCTTCCTCCATTTCGAGCAACGCCTGCTGTTCACGGCCGGATCGAAGGAGATAACTCACCATGCGGTAGCGGAACCGGCTGTTCAGCTTGTGCACCATTTCACCTTCGCGCAATTTCTTCAACGCGGCCTCCGGCCCTTTCAGGCTCATGAGCAGATCGGCATGGTCGAGCCAGCCGTCCAGGCTCTCGGGTTCGAGGGTGTTCAATTTCGCATAGGCCTTCAGCGCATCATCGAAACGGCCGGCCCGGCCCAGCGCGTTGGCATAATAGAAGTACGGATCGCCATGATCGGGAGCGAGCTTCGTGGCCACTTCAAGGTCCTTGATCGCTTCCGCGAGCCGGCCCTGCACATCCTTCACCACGCCACGGCCGATCCAGGCATCCACCCAATTGGGATCGAGCGCAAGGGCCTGATCGTAATGGATCAGTGCCTGTTCGTAACGCTCCATCTTCTCGAAACACTCACCGATGTAGGAGAATGTGATCGCCTGCGGACCATCGTGCTCGATCGTTTCGCGGTAGCATTCGATCGCGGTGCCATAATCGCCCAATTGCAGCAGGTTGCGTGCCTTGCTGAAATAGGCCGAAGTGAATTTCTCATCGATCGCGATGCACAGATCGAGCGCTTCGTTGCTCTCCTCCAACTTCTCCGACCGTGCGAGCGCGTTGCCCAGGTTGTACCAGGCCACGAACGCATACGGGTGCCGGTCGGTGAAGCTGCGGAAATATTCCACCGCGCCTTCATGGTCTTCCGCCAGATCGAAGCAATATGCAAGTTCGTACAGCACTGCTTCATTCTCGGGATTGATCTCCAGGGCGTTCTTCAAACTTTCGATCGCGAGATCGAAGGATTCCAGGTTCTCGTATTCGAAGGCGAGGTCGAGGTGGATGTCGTCCAACCCTTCCTCGGCCAGTTCCAAGGCACGCTTGTAATGTTCGATCGCCTTGCGGTAATTGCGCAACTGGCTGTAGATGCCGGCCTTGTGCAGATGCACATCCTCGTTGTAGGGTTCGATCTTTCCGATCGCGTCCAGCACTTCGAGCGCGCGGTTCAGCTTGCCCATGCTCATCATCACATGCGCTTCGCAGAACATGAGGTCCAGCGCACCGGGATGTTGCTGGTGCGCATAATCGAGCACCTGTTTGGCCTTTCGCAGATCGTTCTGTTCCAGGTAGTGCTCGATGATCATTTCGAACTCCTCGACATCGAAGAAGTAGCGATCGTTGCGATCGAGCATGGCCTCGTACCGTTCAACGCAGCCTTGCTGATCGTCGTCGCGGTCGGGAAGGGGCATTTGTCCTTCGTTCATGAAGCAGTGCAGGGCGGCCCTGCAACACAAATTTACAGATAAACCCGCAGGCCGCACCAGCACTGCAAGGTCTTTTGAACAGTATCTTCCGCGTGCGGTGGAATAATTCGAACAGGCCGTAGATGCTGGGAAAGTGAAGGTTACGCATAACCAACAGCGTTTCGTTTATCAACGATCGCCCCGGCGGCCGCCCCGCCGTAACTTGTGCTGGTAGCTTTGGCGGCTCATTCCGATCGAATTTCGCTCCATGACATTGATCCGCTCCATCTCAGGTATCAGAGGCACCATTGGCGGTGTGCCCGGTGAAGGTCTTACTCCTGTGGACGTTGTGCGTTATACGGCTGCTTTCGGCACCATGATCCGCATGCGATCGCCCGGCGACAGGCCACGGATCGTGATCGGCCGTGATGCGCGCGTGAGCGGCCCGATGGTGCGCGATCTGGTCGCGGCAACGTTGGCCGGGCTTGGCTTCGATGTGCTGGATCTGGGCCTTGCAACAACGCCAACAGTGGAACTCGCCGTGGCAGGTGAAGGCGCCAGGGGAGGTATCATTCTCACCGCGAGCCATAATCCTGCGCAATGGAACGCATTGAAATTATTGAACGCTGATGGCGAATTCATCAGCGCGATGGATGGCCAGCGTGTGCTCGAACTGGCTGCTTCGGAAAAGTTCGATTTCGCGCCGGTGGAGAAGATCGGTACCATAAGACCGGTGACCGGCTGGACCCGGAGGCACATCGACATGATCCTCGATCTGGATCTCGTGGATGTGAACGCTATAAAGGAAGCACGACTGCGCGTGGTGGTGGATGCGGTGAATTCCGTTGGTGGCGAAGTCGTTCCGGGGTTGCTTACCGCGCTCGGTGTGCAGGATGTTGTGTGCATCCACTGTTCGCCTGATGGCAATTTCCCGCACGATCCGGAACCGTTACCGGAGAACCTGAGGGACCTTTGCAACGCGGTGGAACGCCACAAGGCGCATCTCGGCATCGCGGTCGATCCGGACGTGGACCGGCTTGCACTGGTAAGTGAGAACGGTGAGCTTTTCGGCGAGGAATACACGCTGGTGGCGTGCGCCGATCATGTGCTCGCCAGCCGGCCGGGCGATACGGTGAGCAACCTCAGCAGCACGCGAGCCCTGAATGATGTGGCCGCGAAACATGCACGAAAACGCCATGCCAGCGCTGTGGGCGAAGTGAACGTTGTGGAGATGATGAAGAAGGTGCATGCGCCGATCGGTGGCGAAGGCAACGGCGGCGTGATCCTGAGCGAACTTCATTATGGCAGGGATGCACTCGTGGGGATCGCACTTTTCCTCACACATCTTGTAAAAAGCGGAAAGAGCGCGAGCCAGTTGCGGAAAAGCTATCCTGATTATTTCATCAGCAAGAACAAGATGGATGCTTCGGCGGTGAAAGGTGGAGTGAAACCGTTGCTTGATGCGATCCGCGATCGGTACCGCAACGAACCACATTCAACAGTGGATGGATTGCGGATCGAATTCGGGAACACCTGGGTGCATCTGCGGATGAGCAACACCGAACCGATCATCCGGATCTACGCTGAAGCACCATCGATGGAGCAGGCCGATCAGCTCGCGCAACGGATGATCACTGAATTGAAGGAGGTCTCCACTCGCAGCACACTGGCCTGATCCACCGAAGACCGATACCTTTGCAGGGCTGAAGCGGGCTGGATCCCCACCAACTTCCGATCGCATACATGCAACGCATCTACCTGGACAACGCCGCCACCACGCAGATCGATCCCGAGGTGTTCGATGCCATGTTGCCGTACATGCGCGAGTTCTACGGGAACCCTTCATCGATCCATGCGTTCGGAAGGCAGACGCGTGCGGGGATCGAAAAAGCGCGGCGCACGGTGGCTGGTCTGTTGAACTGCATGCCGGGTGAGATCATCTTCACCAGCGGCGGAACGGAGGCCGATAACATGGCGCTGCGTTGTGCCGTTCGCGATCTGGGCGTGAAGACGATCATCTCCTCACCGATCGAACACCACGCGGTGGAACTGACGGTGAACGATCTCGATCGATGTCAACAGGCGAAAGCCCTGATGGTGCGCTTGAACCCTGATGGAAGCGTGGATCTGGCGCATCTGGAGGAGTTGCTGAAGAAGAACGATCACGTGCTCGTTTCGTTGATGCACGCCAACAACGAGATCGGAACACGCAATGATCTGGTGGCGATCGGAGAATTGTGCCGCAAACACAATGCGATCTTCCACAGCGATACGGTGCAGACCATGGCGCATTATCGCTTCAATCTGCAAAAACTACCGATCGATCTGCTCACGGCTTCAGCACACAAATTCCATGGACCGAAAGGGATCGGATTTCTGTACATGCGCAGCGGGGTGGGCGTGAAGGCGATGATCCACGGCGGATCGCAGGAGCGCAATATGCGCGGTGGAACTGAGAACCTTCACGGCATCGTCGGCCTGGCGAAAGCGATGGAGATCGCCTACCGCGATCTGGAGGAACATGAACGCCACATACGGAAGCTGAAGCAGCACATGATGGATCGGCTGATCGAAGAGATCCCCGGGATCGAGATCAATGGCGACCGATCGGATGACAGTTTATATACGGTGTTGAGCGTTCGTTTCCCTGATGATGGCCGATCGGAAATGCTGCTCTACAATCTGGATATAGAAGGGATCGCCTGCAGCGGCGGAAGCGCGTGCAGCAGCGGAAGCAACAAAGGTTCACACGTGCTCGCGGCGCTGTATCCTGAAATGAAAGGCGCAAGCATCCGCTTCTCCTTCAGCCGCTACAATACGATCGAAGAGATCGATCACACGATCGAAGCGCTGAAGCGGATCTTCCAGCTGGTGGTGGCGTAAGCCGATCGGAATGTTGCGTGAGGGATAGCAGCGGAAAGCCCGCAAGCGAGGTTTTGTGAGCGCGGACTTGAAGCGGATAGCCCGACGGCGCTGCCCCCGCAGTACTGCGGGGTGAGCGCCGGCATGCCCGAACGTTCTTCCTAAAACTGGGGAGCACCTCCGATCACGGCGCGCTCGTTTGATCGATGCCCGGGATCTCTGTGCACAGCCCGCGCGACATCAACTCCAACGTTTTCGGAAGCCTTTCCTGATCGAGGAATTGCTGTTCGATGGGCCGCTCACCATCGAGATCGAGCAGTGTGGTGATCTCCTGCGTAGTGCCATCGAGGTGCGTGATGCGTTCGTACCAGATCACGCCGCCGGTCTCCTCGAGCACTTCGCCATAGAAGGCGCGGCCTTCGTACCAGGGTTCGCTGGTCTCACCATCGAGGATGCGGCCCGGATAGTAGCGCGCGCCCGCGCCGTTGGCCACCTGCATGGCACCATGCGAAGGTGAGTGGACGTAGAGCGCAAGCTCGGCATCGCATTCGGTGCAATAGCGGCCGGCCATGATGAGCCAGGGCAAGCCGCCGTGGTGCTGCACCTGCCCGATGTAGCGCAGATCGTAAAGTCCCGTTTCGAAGCTCGTTCCATCGGCGAAGTGGAGCGTTGAACTATCGGTGCGCTGGTAGATCAGCGGGATCGGATCGGGATCGTAGCGGGTGGCGGGCGCATCGTTGCGCTCCACGGCTTCTTCGGCACCGGCGGCGCAACCGGCGATCATGAGCAGGAGAAATGGCCAGCGGGCGGTACGCATGGATCGGACGTACAATTTAGCCGATCGATCAGCGGCCGTCCATCTTTTTCTTAGCATCGATCGCCCAGAAGAGCTGATCGAGGAACGCGGTGGTCCGCTTGGCCCAGGCTTCTTTGTCGAGCGGCTCACCGTTCTCGTTGAAATTGTCCTTGATGGTGGGCACCTGCATGGCGCCGGGCACCACCCAGCCGCGGATCTTCCAGAGCGAGAAGAGAAGCGAAACGAGCGTTTGCGCCCCGCCGAAAGCACCGCTGGAAACAGTGCTGAGGCCGACCGGTTTCTTGTTCCAATCCTCGGTGAGCAGATCGATCACGTTCTTGAGGCTCGCGGGCATGGCGCCATTGTATTCGGGCGTTATCATGATCACGCCATCGGCGTTGCGGATCCGTGCTGCGAAGTCGTTCACCTTCTCTCCGGGATCCTTCATGAATTTCAAGCGTTCAGGAAAAAGGGGAAAGTTGAATTCCTTCAGATCGAGCATGTCGGCGGAATGACCTTCCATGGCTGAAATGGTTCGATGAAGATGGACAGCTACGCGGTGACTGTTCCGGCCTTCACGCACGCTGGCGGAAATGATGGCGATGTTGGACATGTGATAAGTACGTTGATAAGGAAGAGTTCAAAGATAACCCCGGTAGCAGGGGTATGGGGATCGCATCCCGCGTTGCCACCCACATATGCGGCGCGCCGATCAAAACGAAAGAAGGGGCCGATCGGCCCCTTCATTCATTTTGATCGCTGGATCGGAAATTACTTCTTCTCCATGTGCTGGTGATCGTGGCCATGGCCGTGATCGTGACCTTCCTTCTTGTCGGAGAGTGCGAGATACTTCTCGTACTGCTCAGGAGTAAGCACTTCCTGGATGCGGGCCTGGTGCTTGGCCATTGCCTCGTGGTTCATTTCGCCGGTCTCGGCCTTTGCAGCAGCGCAGTCGCGCTCGCATTCAGCCTGGATCTCACGTACACGAACGAGTTGATCCTGGGTGAGATCGAGCTTTTGTACTTCGCGCATGTCGGGCATGGAACACGCCTTCTT
>JAEZDL010000160.1 GCA_023418095.1 Bacteroidota bacterium | reverse complement strand
CTGGCCTATTATCTCACCATGAGCGGGCTTGCCGGCCGGGATATCATGTGGGACCAGAACTACCGGCACAACCTGAAGATCCGCCGTGCGGTGGAAGCGATCGTGCGCCAGGGCGAACAGAACGAAGATGGCGGTGAATGGGCGCAATTCATGACCTACGCGAAGCAGATGTGGTTCGCCAACGGCATCCACCATCACTACAGCAACCAGAAATTCAAGCCCGGCTTCAGCCGCGAATGGTTCCTCAAGCGGCTTGCCGCGACCGATCGCAAACTGGAACCAGAAGTGATCGAGGTGATCTTCGATCCTTCGATCGATGCGATCAAAGTGAGCCAGGATGCCACAAAGGATCTCGTTCTGAACAGTGCGGTGAACTTCTATGCGCCGGATATCACGGAAAAGGAAGTAAGTGCCCTTTACGCTTCCATCATCGATACAACCGATCTGGAACCAGTTAGCCATGGCCTCAACAGCAAGATCATCCGCAACCCAGATGGGTCAGTGGCAGAAGCACGATGGAAAGTGGGCGGCATGTACAATTCCGCTTTGGAGCGTGTTGTATTCTGGCTGAAGAAGGCTCAGGCCGTCGCCTTGAACGAACAACAGGCGAAAGTGATCGGTCTTCTGGTGGAGTATTACGAGACCGGCGACCTGCAGAAGTGGGATGAGTTCAACATCGAATGGGTGAAGGACACGGCCAGCGATATCGATTTCATCCACGGCTTCGTGGAGGTGTACCAAGACCCGCTCGGCATGAAGGGCGCTTATGAAGTGATCGTTCAAATGAAGGATCCCGTGGCTTCGGAACGCATGAGCGTGCTGATGGACAATGCGAAGTGGTTCGAGGAGAACAGCCCGATCGCGCCGGAGCACAAGCGGAAGGATGTGGTGGGCATAACCTACAATTTCATCAATGTTGTTGGCGAAGCCGGTGATGCCAGCCCGAGCACACCGGTGGGCGTGAACCTGCCCAACGCCAACTGGATCCGCGCGAAACACGGCAGCAAAAGCGTGAGCCTCGGCAACATTTCCGAAGCGTACGAGAAGGCGAGCGGTGGCGAAATGATGAAGGAGTTCGGTTACAACGATGAAGAACGCGCACGCGCGAAGGAACATGGTGCGCTCGCTGGAAAGCTCCACACCGCGCTTCACGAAGTGATCGGCCACGCGAGCGGACTTATGGAACCCGGCAAGAGCCCCGATGCGCTGAAGAATTACGCCAGTCCGTTGGAAGAGGCCCGCGCCGATCTGGTGGCGCTCTACTACATCATGGATCCCAAGATGATCGAGATCGGACTTGTGCCGAACGAAGAAGTGGCCAAGGCCGAATACGAATCATACCTGCGTAATGGCCTGATGCTCCAATTGCGCCGCCTGAAGCTCGGTGACGATGTGCAGCAGGCCCACATGCGCAACCGCCAGATGGTGAGCAAATGGGTTTTGGAGAAGGGTCAGGCCGATAGTACGGTCTACCTGATGAAGGAGAACGGCAAGACCTATGTGCGGATCGGTGACTACGGCAGGTTGCGCACGTTGTTCGGCGAACTGTTGCGTGAGGTGCAGCGGATCAAGAGCCAGGGAGACTACGCGGCAGGCAGCGCCCTGATCGAGAAATATGGCGTGAAGGTGGATCAGGAGATCCATGCCGAAGTTCTACGCCGCAGCGAGAACATCAAGACAGCGCCTTACAGCGGTTTTGTGAACCCCGAGTTCGAGGTGACCGAGGATGAGAGCGGGAAGATCACGGACATCCGCCTGGTGCAGCCGAAGGATTTCGTAAGCCAGATGTTGCATTACGCGGAAAAGCACAGCTTCCTGCAGGACGAGAATTGATCACCGGACCGATCGATCAAAAGCCCCTGCCATGGCAGGGGCTTTTTTTTGTACGGTGACCTGGGAAAGGCACGTTATATGCAGCAAGGCGCCGACCGCGGCCACGATCGGACCGGCAACGAAGCAAACCTTAACTTTTCCGCATGAGCTCAGCCAACGGTGTGTTCCGCAGCATGGAGGATGGCCGTCCGGTTGATCTGTTCGCACATGTGCGCGCAGCACTGCAGGGCCGCACGGATGTGGAGGTGATGATCGGTTGCGACAGCCATAATCGCCAGCTCCACACCATCTACACCACCACCGTGGTGCTCCGCTACCACCGCAACGGCGCGCAGGTGATCTACAAAAAGGAGAAGGCACCGAAAGTGAACGATCTGTGGACCAGGCTATGGGGTGAAGTGGAGCGCAGCCTGGCGGTGGCACAACTGCTCCGCACCGCAGGTGATATTCCGGTGAAGCGGATCGACATGGACCTGAACAGTGATGAACGATTCGCATCGAACAAACTGCACGCGGCCGCCATAGGGTACATACGATCGCATGGTTACGAACCGCATACCAAACCCGATCTGCTGATCGCATCATGGGCGGCGAACGTGCTCTGCAACGGATACAGCCGCCGTTGATCCGATCGAACCTGCTGCTTATATTTGCGGCCCCTGTGCCGAAAGGCAACTCATACCGAAGTGGCGGAATTGGTAGACGCGCACGTTTCAGGGGCGTGTGACCGAAAGGTTGTGCGGGTTCGAGTCCCGCCTTCGGTACGAAGGAAAGCGGCTGGCAACGGCCGCTTTCCTCATTTCTGCTGATCTTGGCCGAACCTTTTCCGATCCAGGTCGTGCTATGCGGATCGCATCGCCCGAACCGGCCAGATCGGCCCAGATCCTCTCCAACGGACCTCGCGAAGATCTTCGTGACCACCACCAGGTGAATGCGATCTGGGATCCGAACATGATCACCGCTGGGAGCAGGCTGAGCGTGGCCCCGAGTTGATAGAACGAAGCCCCAAAGCCATAGAACAACAGCGATCCAAGTACCCCCTGGCCAACATAGTTCGTAAGGCTCATCCCACCATATTTCGAAAGCATCGAAGGAACATTCAACAGGTTCCACCAACGGGCCAGCAGCAATGCACCACTGATGTACATCGCCACCAGAAGCATCTCTTTATAGCGGGCGGCCAGATCGGCCATTGCCGGATCTTCATTCCAGACCGCAAGGATCGCATAAACAACTCCTGCCACAACAAGTACTGCCGAATGGAAGACGGACCAATTGCGTTCACGATCGAACATGCCCGCCCGCATCGCAGCGATGCCTAAAAGCATCCACGCGCCCAGATGGAAGATCCTTCCCGAGGATAGACCGAGCGACCATTCGATCAGCCGGTTCTGGATCGTGTTGTTCCACAGCAATTGAAAAAAGCCGTCATTCCGCAATGATCCGATAAGGCGCTCCCAATTCCGCTCTCCGTAGGAATGGATCTCCGATCCGGAGAGGATCTCGGCGATCAGCATAGGCTGGATCGCCATCAGGATCGCGATCGTAAGAAGCCATCTTGTACTTGCACCTCCGATCGCCAGAAGGCCATACCCGAACAAGGCGAGCAAACAAAGGATATCGCCGGGATAGAACATGCCGTGCACGATGCCGAAAACGAACAACCACGCCATGCGTCGTGCCATTCGACTGCGGTGTGCTATGCCCTTACGTAGATTATTCCGAAACTGGATGTGGTAGCTAACTCCAAATAGGAATGCGAAAATGCCATGGGCCTTCCCGAAGAAGAGAAGAAAAGTGGCATGCGTGATGATACCGTCGGTGGGCAACGCACCCGGTTCACCAGGAGCGGGAAAGACGAAAAGGCTGAAATGCTCCACGCAATGGATCAACAGTATTGCCAGAAGCGCTGCTCCGCGCAGTGTGTCCAACAGATGGATCCTTTCCCGCCCGGCGGCATGTACCGCATTTCCGGAAAGCATCACTTGCTCCGATCGCATCGATCGAAGGTAAATGCATGCCCTGGATCAAGCTTCGGAATGCATCCAGAACACCTGCAAATGCATCAGGAGCACCTTCCGATCCACCGCTTCGATCGGATGGCCGGTGTTCGGCAGCACCAGCGTTCCCGCCCTGGCGACCTGTTGCTGCACCTGCAACGTATGCTCGGGCACGGCCGTGCGATCGCGATCGCCAACACAAAGCAAGACCGGGCATTGGATCTTCTGAAGAACCTCCGGCGTGAGCAATGGCCTTTCATGCAGGCCGGTGATCAGCCTTGCCGTTGCGTGCACAAGCCTCTCCCACTTCTCGCCGTGCTGCTGCTTCAACCGATCCACGAACTGCGGCACCTTCTCCCGCATCTTCTTCGGATCGAGCATGCGCAGCTCACGATCGAGACCTTCACGATCCCAGATCAACTTGGTGCCAAGCGTCATTACTGAACGAATATGCTCCGGGTAACGGCTGGCATAGAGCAGCGCGGCATATCCGCCCATGCTGTAGCCGAACAGATCGAGCCGATCGGCCTTCTGTTCCTGGCGGGCACTCTCAATGTCCTGTATGTAATGATCGAACCCGAGATCTTCCGGCAGATCATGTGATCCGTGGCCTGTAAGATCGATCGCAATGGAACCTGGGAACTCTTTGGCCAGCGGCTCTACTTGGACTTTTGTGCCGAGCGCGCCGTGGAGGAGAAGTTTCATGAGCCCAACCGGCGTTCAAAGCTTTCCTTTCCGCTTAAGCATCTTCTTTGCCTCCTTCCATGGGATCATCTCATCATTCTTATTACGCTCCGCATGAATGATGTCGAAAAG
>JAEZDL010000154.1 GCA_023418095.1 Bacteroidota bacterium | reverse complement strand
GTACGGTACGAAACGCCCAGCCACACCATGTTATTATACAGGAACAAGGCGTTGAGATCGAATTGTGTGCTGGTGCCATCGGACTTGATCAGCACGGAAGGCTGGAGCACATAATCCTTGTTGCCGCCGATAGCCCATTCGTAGCCGGCCTGTACAAAGTAGTGCCGCGCCATCTTGATGCTCACATCATCCAATTCGGTCTCTGGAAGATGCGTGCTGCTGATGCCGGCCCAGAAAGTTGGAGCAACGTAGTAGATGCCTGCTCCAAGGTCGAAACCACTGTCGCTTTGCCCGTTGATCGGGATCGCCGTATCGTCCGCAACAGGATCCCGTGCGATCCAGTTACGGCCCAGTGCATGGCTGCCAAGGCCGGCGTACAGACCAATGCCCAATGTTCCCTGGCCGATCTTCCGGTGGAAGGAATAATGCAAACGCGCGAAGGTGCTCTTCTGCTGGCCAAGCTCATCCAGGTATACTGAAAGGCCGATCCCGCTGCTGATCGTTTTCAAAGGCATGTGCGCATTGAACAGCCCGGTCTTCGGTGCGCCCTCAAAACCCGTCCACTGCTGTCGCAGGAGCGCTGTAGCGCAAAGCTGACCGGTGGTGCCGGCAACTGCCGGGTTCACCGAAAGACGATCGAACATATACTGCGAGAATTGCGGATCCTGCTGGGCGAACGTGCCCAATGCTGCCACCGTGAACAACGCAACAGTAAATATCCCCCTCATGCCTGTGTTTTCGTATGGTTATAGCGCGATCCGGAGCGTGGACTACCAGGAGATCCCGAACGATCCCGGCGCCAATATAACAAAAGTCTCAACCCACAACTCCAAATCGCACCGATAAGTTTTTCAGCCGATCGGTAGCCTACCTGCTCACGCAAGCTTCTGGAAGGTGCGCCACCAGCGGTCGGGCACTTCTTCCTTGCAGGCAAGTTGGTAATCCGAATAGGAACATGGAACAAGATGGTGCCGCTCGAAACGGGCTTCCTGTTCGGCGCGGTAAGGGATGTCCATCCACCACCGATCGCTCACGTTGCTCTTGCAGAACACCAGTTCCTGGTCATGCCCGCGTATCGGGATGCGGAAGCGGGTGAACCGTTTCCGATCGAGCCAGGGAAGATCGTTGGTACGGCTGCGGAAACCATCCAGGAAACACCAGATCATCTGCGCTGCGAGTTGCGCCGTAACACCTTCCTGGTCGCGATCGGGATCGAGCTCGTAGATCCCGATCGAGGTGATCTTTTCGCTAACGCCGGCATAGCGCATCAACTGGCAGATCTCTTCACCATGGAATCCGTTCGGACCCGGACGTGTCGTACCCGGCGCATCCGATCGGCGGATCGATGTAAGGTCGACGCTCAGGCTGTCGCCGTTGCGCAACACCGGCGCCGCATCTTCCATCCGCGCCCGCAATTCGCCCAGGCGATGGGCATCGAAATACAACTTGTCCATCAATTCGATCCCCGGCTGATCCACCAGATAGGTCTGGAAACCGAGGTTGCTGTAGTTGAAAAGGTAGTTGGGCTGGCGCAGCACGATGTGGCTGAGGTAGCTTGAATCCGAAAGGCCCTGGCCCGGCTCGCCCAGATCGAAACGCCCATCAATGCAGACCAGGTTCGCGGTGCGCTCCAACATTTCGTACGCGAGGTACTGCGAGTACGTGTGCGCCTGGCCGCCGCCAAGTATGATCGGAACGATGTTCATCCGCATCAGCGTGGCTAGCGTTTCGGCAACCGCATGTTGCGTGTCGGCAGCGCTTGCACCGGGAACTATATCACCGAGATCGGCGATGCGGATCTCACCTGCCGGCAGGTAGAGCGAATAGAACTGCGCGCGGATCGCATCGGGCGCATGCACGCAGGAACGTGGCCGCGCATGGCCGGGGTCATCGGGCAGGCCGAAGAGCGCGATGTTGATCCCTTCCAGGTCTGGCAGGCCTTTTCCGGTGTTGAAGACCGTGTTGTCGCCGATGCTGTTGGCGAGCCATTCCGGACGTGTACGTCCGAACGCTTCCGAAGGAGAGAAATAGATGCTGATATCCATGCGCGGATCGATGCAGCGATCGGAATGATCGTGCATGGCGAAGATCTTTTGCGTTTCCGATCGGGATCCACTGCCCGATCGGGATCTGCTCACAACCCGCTGTTGAACGTAGCGCTATTTCTTCTTCGCCGCACGTTTCGTGGTTTTCTTCGCAGCACTCTTCTTCGCTGCGGCTTTCTTCGGCGCTGCCTTTTTCGCAGCGGCCTTCTTCGCGAAGCGGCCTTTTTTCTTTCGCTCGGGAGCAGCTGCGAGAAGCGCTGTGCTTTCCTCCAACGTAAGATCCTCCGGCTGTTTGTCCTTCGGTACGTTGGCGATCTTCGATCCATCGGTGATGTACGGGCCGTAACGCCCGTTCAACACCTGCACTTCCGATCCCTCGAATTCCTTCAGGATATTCTGCCTTACGCCGGCGAGCTTCGCCTCGATCAGTTCGATCCCGCGTGCAAGATCGACCGTTGCTGGATCATCACCTTTCGGGATGTTCGCGTAGACCTTTCCGAATTTCACGAACGGGCCGAACCTTCCGCGGCCGACCACGAGCTGTTCGCCTTTGTATTCACCCAGATCACGTGTGGCGTTAGCGATCTTCTTCTGGTCGATCAGTTCGATCGCACGGCGCAGGTCGATCTCCAGCGGATCATCTTCCGGAGTGAGGCTCGCATATGTACTTCCGAGACGCACGTACGGACCGAACCGGCCGATGCCGACCGAACAGATATCGCCGTTGTGTTCGCCGAGCGTACGCGGTAACTTGAACAGATCGAGCGCTTCCTGCAGGCTGATCGTCTGGATGCTTTGATCCTTCCGCAGGCTTGCGAATTTCGGTTTCTCTTCATCCTCCACATCACCGATCTGGATCATCGATCCAAAACGGCCGATGCGTGCGTACACTTTCTTTCCGCTGGCCGGATCAAGGCCCAGCTCACGTGCGCCCGTTGCCCGATCCACATCCTTCACTGTGCCGATCGTTTCATGGAACGGCTTGTAGAAACGGCGAAGCATCTCGCGCCAATCCTCGCGTCCTTCTGCGATCACATCGAACTCCTCCTCCACTTTCGCGGTGAAGTTGAGATCCACGATCGCTGGGAAATGTTCCACGAGGAAATCATTCACCACCATGCCGATATCGGTCGGGAAGAGCTTTTGCTTCTCTGCGCCTGAATTCTCCGTAGCGGTCTGCTCCTGGATCGATCCTTCCTTCAGTGAAAGAATACGGTACGGCCGGACAGTTCCTTCGCGATTCTCCTTCACCACGTATCCGCGTTTTTGCACGGTGCTGATCGTGGGCGCATAGGTCGAAGGTCTTCCGATGCCAAGCTCTTCAAGTTTCTTCACGAGACTTGCTTCGGTGTAGCGCGGTGCGGGCCGATCGAAACGTTGCGTGGCGGTCATTTCCTGCAAGGCCAGCATTTCGTTCTGCTTCATTTCGGGAAGCAATCCTTCCTGCTCCTCGCCATCTTCATCATCGCGGCCTTCCATGTACACTTTCAGGAAGCCATCGAACAGGATCACTTCACCACTGGCCTGCAACCGATCGGGCCTGGTGCTGATCGCGATGTTCACCAGCGTGCGCTCCAGTTCCGCATCGGCCATCTGGCTGGCGAGCGTGCGTTTCCAGATCAGGTCGTACAACCGTTCGGCATCGCGATCGGCGCCAGCATTGCGCACACGCATATCCGTGGGCCGGATCGCTTCGTGTGCTTCCTGCGCGCCTTTGCTCTTCGATTGGTAACGCCGCGGTTTGCTGTAACGTTCGCCGTATTGCGTTTCGATCACACCTTTCGCCCAGCCGATCGCCTGTTCGCTCAGGTTCACGGAATCGGTACGCATGTAGGTGATGTGTCCCTGTTCGTA
>JAEZDL010000063.1 GCA_023418095.1 Bacteroidota bacterium | reverse complement strand
TCGCATAGACCTCTACCCTGAATTTTCGATCCAAACGGACCTAAAAAGGGAAGGCCATGCAATCATTGAAGCGCAAGCGCTCGGAGACCGCTATTCATAACGATCAGGAGCTCGTTCGTCTTTACCTTGATGGTAACGAAACGGCCTTCGAAACATTGCTCCACCGCCACAAACGCAAGGTGTGGAGCCACATCTACCTCATGGTCCGCGATCGGGAGGTTACTGAGGATCTGTTCCAGGAAGCGTTCATAAAGGTGGTGCATACGCTGAAGACCGGCCGGTACAACGAGGAAGGCAAATTCCTTCCGTGGGTGATGCGGATCGCGCACAACCTGGTGATCGACCATTTCCGCCGCAACAAGAAGATGCCGCTGGTGCGTAGCAACGATGAGCATGATGTGTTCGCCACACATTCGCAGACCGGCAAGAACATGGAGCAGCAGATGGTGAACGTGCAGATCGATGAGGATGTGCGCAAGCTGATCGACCATCTGCCGGAGGAGCAGCGCGAGGTGGTGATCATGCGTACTTACCTGGGAATGAGCTTCAAGGAGATCGCTGAGCACACCGATGTAAGCATCAATACCGCGCTGGGAAGAATGCGCTATGCGCTGATCAACATGCGGAAGATGATCAAGCAGCACGACATCCACCTGGTGCGTGCGTGAACGGAATTTATGGATCGGAGCGGCGGGCCAACAGCCCGCCGTTCCTTTTTTCAAGGGTATGCAATAGTGGTTTTGATCGGGCGTTCAAAGAGCATTCGGCGGTACCATCCGTGCGAATACCCACCATAAAACCACTTCTACATGACGCACTCTACCCTAAGAAGCAAGTATTCCCGTAAACGCGGCCCGAAACCCATGCGAACCGAAACCCAGCCAGGCCCACGCGCCGCATCGATCCAATTCATTCTCGGATACTCCAAGGCCCTGCAGGTGGTTGATGCACCGCCGATCGGCAAAGTGGATGTGATCCTGAATTGAACAACGGATCCCGCTTACCCGGGATCTTTTGTTCCACGAAGAAGCCTTCGGAGCGATCCGGGGGCTTCTTTCATTGGTGATATGTTTTTTTGGGCGGGCTTCTGTCAGGTCGTGGCTACGGTTGCAAGTCCGCACTCGCAAAGCCTCGCTTGCGGGCTTTCCACCTTCGCCACTTACGCAGATCCGTGCATGGCGAGCAAGATCGGATCGTTCAACGAGCACCGGTTTTCAGATCCACCTCCTTGATCCGAAGGTCAATACGCCATCTCGCGGCGGCCGATCATGCGGCCCCGATCGGGATCCCACACTTTCAGTTTCAAGCAGCGGATCATTTCAGCAGGCATCAGTGAAGTGGTTTTCGCCTTTTGCAGTTCAGGGATCGCACGATACACTTCCGGCAGCCGGTAGAACGGGATCCGGGCGTTGAGGTGATGGATGTGGTGGTAGCCGATGTTGCCGGTGAACCAGTGCATCACAGGGCTCATCTTCATGTAACTGCTGCTTCCCAATGCGGCGTTCACGTAGGTCCAGCCGTCCTTCTCGGCAAAAGTGGCCGTGGGGAAATTGTGCTGCGCGTAGAAGAGGTAGGCACCAAGCCCCAGGGAGATCACCGCTGGTGCGATGAAGCCGAGCCAGAAGGCCGTCCACCCGAAGATCAGGACGATCGCCACGCCCATCACCACATGAAGTACGATCGCCAGCAGGCTGTCCCAATGCTTGTCGCGGTTGTTCATGAAGCTGCGCACGCACATGCCGTAGATGAAAACGAAGATGTAACCGAACGCGATCGTGAGCGGATGGCGGGTGAAGTTGTAGATCGCGCGTTCACCGCGGCTCATCTGCATATATTTCTCCCTGGTCACGATCGGGTATGAACCGATGCTGCTGGTGTACAGCTTGCTGTTGTGCTTGTGGTGATGATCGTGGCTGCGCTGCCAGATGCTGGTGGGAGCCAGGATGAACAGGCCCCAAAGGGTCATCACCGCATCGGCGAACTTGCTTTTCTGCAGGATCGCTTTGTGCTGGTGATCATGATAGATGATGAACATGCGGGCGATCGTGAGCCCGGCGAGGATGCTGCATGGGATCTTCACCCAAAGCGGTGAAGCGGGCCAGAAGATGCCGAAATAGAAAGCTGCGAGTAGGATGCCCGTGCTGAACAGGTGGAACCAGCTTTTCCAGCGGATCTCCTGGGCGAAAGGCTTGGTGGCGAGGATCAGTTCCTTCTCCGTACGCGCGGCTGATGTACGATCATGGCCTCCGGTGTTTCCACCGGCGATGCGTCCAGAGCCAGATCTCAGGGTGGGTGCGGATATCGTGCTCAAGTCTTCGTGTATGGGTCTCGGTTATACTTCCACGCGAAGTTAAGGATGGATCGGCTACGATCGTCTCGGCCTTCATGTGATAATATCCGCGCTTGGGCCGGGAGATGCTGATGTAGATCACCGGATAGCCGAGCTTCTTCGCAAGTGCTTCAGTTCCTAGGAATACGGGTGTGTCCTGGTGAAGGAATTCCATCCAATAAGCGCGTTCCGGAGGCGGCGTTTGATCGGCGATGAAGGCGGTCGCGGTCACAAGATGTTTGTCACGGATCATCAATTTTCCGGCCTCGTTCATCTTGTACAGGCGTGTGCCGTGCCGCGTTCGCATCTTGTACGCCAGCCGATCGGAGTACTTGTTCTGCAACGGATGATAGATCACGTAGAGCTGCGGAACATCCTTTTCCTGTGAGTAGCGCGCGCCGGCGAGTTCCCAATTTCCATAGTGACCAAGCACGAGGATCACACTTTGCTTCTCTACCGCGTACTTCCGAAGGATCTCGAACCCTTCGATCGAAACCCTCTTCTTGATCTGATCGGAAGAGATCGTAAGCGTCTTCAATGATTCCAGCACCATGTCGCAGAACCATTCCTTGAACCGTTTCGCGATCTGTTGGATCTCCGTTTCACTCTTCTCCGGAAAGCTGTTGCGCAGATTCGTGAGGATCACATCATTGCGGTAGTTGAGCAAACGGAAAACGATGAAGTTGAGCACGCCGGAAAGCGCGTAGAGAAGCGGAAAGGGCAGGAGCGAGATCGCGTAGATGAAAGGCAGTGCGAGGTAGAAGGTAATGGCCTGCATTCGCCTGCGAACTTAGGGGGCAGTTGACAGATGTTCGTTGTCAGTTGTCCGGTGGGCGGAACTGACAACTGTCAACTGACAACCGGCAACTTGTATTTCACTCCCGATCCAACTGCATGCGGAATTCATTCGGCCTGATCCAAGTGTATGGAGCCACTTTCTTCAGATCGTTCGGTGGTTCGTCGCCAATGATCTCTCCCGAACTTTTTGGAACCCAGATCACATAGCTGCTGGCTTGTGAAGGCGGTGCTTTGCGAAGAAGCCGCACCATGCGCATATCAGCGACGTTGGCTGGAGCGTTCGGTTGGATCAGCAATAGATCCATGGCCATCACACGGTGGTTCGGATCGATACGTATGAAACCTCCTTCGTACACCGGTTCCCAATCCGCCGGAAGCACACGCATGAAGCTTTGCCCGCTGCGCATGGTGAAAACGAACTCCTGGTTGTCCACCAGCGGGCCTTGGTCCTTGCAGGAGAAGATTATCGGAAGAAGGAGGAGTAGGAATCTCATCGATCGATGAACTGCAATTCGAAGGCCGATCTATTTGAACAATTCCCGCCGCCCCACCACACTGCAGATCGGGCATTTCCGCGGATCGTGCGTTTTCGCCGGACAATGTTCCCGGCCGAAATAGATGATCTGCAAATGCAACTTGCTCCAGGTCTCGATCGGAAAAAGCTTCTTCAGATCGGCTTCGGTCTGTTCCACGTTCTTGCCATTGCTCAAACCCCAGCGCCACGCCAGCCGATGGATGTGCGTATCAACGGGAAAAGCGGGCCGATCGAAACTTTGCACCATCACCACGCTGGCGGTCTTGTGACCCACGCCGGGCAAGCGTTCCAGCGCTTCCATGTCCGCCGGCACTTTTCCGCCGTGTTCTTCGATCAGGATCTCGCTCAGGCCATGGATCGCCTTGCTCTTCGCGGGTGAAAGTCCGCAGGGCTTGATGATCTCGCGGATCTCGTCCACCTCGAGCTTCACCATTTGCTGTGGCGTTCGCGCTTTCTTGAAGAGATACGGCGTCACTTCGTTCACTTTCTTATCGGTGCATTGCGCGCTCAACACCACGGCCACCAGCAACGTGTAAGGATCTTCGTGATCGAGTGGGATCTCCGGATCGGGATAAAGCTCTTCAAGCTTCTTCAACACGAATTCCGCCTTTTCCTTCTTCTTCATTTTGGGACCATGAACGTGTGCGGCAACGAATTCGGCCTGAACGAATGGCTCAACGTTCCTCCAGCAGTTTCCAGGTGCACCACGTTCTCCTGCTCGTGGAACATGTCGAAAAGAAGCGTGCTGTGAACAGAGATCGTGCTGAACAGCGGCACTTTTTCGACCTGGAGGTAACAATACAGATCTTCCATCTCCACGTCGCGGCCGAGGTATTCGACCTGCACCGGATCGCCATCGATCTCGATCGCAAGATGTTCGATCAGGTAGGATTGCAACAGACTATCGGCTTGTGGAAGTTCGAGTTCACTCCCGAAATGCAGCGTTTTTCCGCCTGTTTCGGCGCTCAATGCATGTTCCACATCATGCGTGGTCATCCGCCAGACGATCTGCAAACGTTGCTCGGGCGCGTTGTGCGTGATCGTACAGATCGAAACGAAGTAATCGTGAACGACGAACGGGGAGAGAAGGAAGGAGATCAGTAGGAACATCAACGCAAAGTTCGCGATGCGACCCGGTAGTTGCACCGATCTTCCGATCGGAAGCTGCTATTTGTCAGGTGAAGACGTTGGACCAGGACATTACTTTGCCCTTGTGAAATGGTTCCATTATGCATTCCTGATCGTTCCGCTGCTTTCTTCCTGCGGTGAAGAGCAGGAAACGATCACGCCACAACGTGGTCCGATCATTTCAGCGGTCTACGCCAGCGGCGTTGTTCTGGCGAAGGAACAATACGCGGCAAGTGCAGTAGTGAACGGTATCCTTGCTGAAGTCTACGTTCAGGCGGGTGATCAAGTGAAGGTCGGCGATCCATTGTTCCGGATCGATGATCGCACGGCCCGATCGGGCGTAAGCGCGGCGGGATCGCAATACGAACTGGCGCGCCGGAACGCCTCGAGGAATTCGCCGATCCTTTCGGAAAGGCGCGCTGCGCTGGATCTTGCGCGCGATCGCATGCGGCAGGATAGTCTTCTCTTCGCGCGCCAGCGATCTCTCTGGGAGCAGAACATCGGATCGAAACTGGAGTTGGAACAGCGCGAGTTGGCCTACGCTTCATCCCGTACGGCCTACGCGAACGCCCGAGCAGCGCTCGAGGCCACCGAAAGCGATCTGCAGAACGCATTGGTCTCGGCCCGAAGCAATTTCGAGAACCAGGTCGCCATGCGCGATGATCGGTTGATCCGAAGCCAAGTGGACGGGATCGTTTATGCGGTGAACATCGAACCGGGTGAATTGGTGACACCGCAACAAAAGCTCGCCGTTCTTGGCAGCGCCGATCGGTTCGAGATGGAATTGCAGGTGGATGAGATGGACATCGCCCGCGTGAAGCCCGGCCAGGAAGTCGCGGTAACACTGGATAGTCATCCCGATGAAGTGTTCACAGGGGAGATCGCGCGTGTGGATCCGCTGATGGACCAACGCTCGCGCACGTTCACCGTACTGGCCAACTTCACCAAGGCACCGCCCACGCTGTATCCGAACCTCACGGTGGAAGCGAACATCGTGATCGAAAGAAAGGACAGCGCACTTACGATCCCCGCAGCCTATCTGGTGGAAGGCGATCAGGTAATGGTGGGTGAAGATGAACTTCGGCCCGTGAAGATCGGCCTGCGCGATCTGCAAAAGGTAGAGGTGCTGGAAGGGATCGATGAAGGCACAGAGATCCTGCGGCCATGATCGCCACGAAACTGCTGCTGGGGATCAGCACCACATTGCTCACCGCCCGGATGCGGCAGAGCGTGGTGGCGGCTGTCGGCGTCACCTTCAGCATCACCATGTTCATCGCGCTCACCGGTTTCATGAACGGGTTGAACGCGATGCTCGATGGATTGATCCTGAACCGTACTCCGCATGTGCGTTTGTACAACGAGATCAAGCCCGTGGAGGTGCAACCGCTCGATCGGCTCGGCGGAGAAGGTGAGGTCTTCATC
>JAEZDL010000270.1 GCA_023418095.1 Bacteroidota bacterium | reverse complement strand
TCCATGAGCACCACTTTATCTGCCCAATTGTTGAGCGCAGTGAAATGGAATGTGAGCGTATCGTTCGATTGATCAGTATCACCTGGCACATAGATCCAGACTTTCAATACATGCGGACCTTCGGTGGCATTGAGCTGATCGGGATGTTCCACGGGCCAGTAGCTGCTGCCCACGATGCCGCCGCCACCGATCGATTGGTTCATGGTGTGTACGGTGCCGTTATCAAGCCGCCACAGCACCTGGAAATAGAAATAGGCGGTACTCGCGGAATTCCTGGCCCGGGGAGTGATCTGGTAATTCTCGCCGGCCTTCAGGTAGCGCGGCATGTTCATATTGGTGAGGTAGCCATTCTGGGCGGAAACTTCCGGCACGGTGAACGACAGCACCAGCAAGGCGAGCAGGAGTATGGTTCGCGTCATGAGTGGAACGAAGCCCGAAAGTTAGTGCGTATGGTCTGTTCCCGATGGCACCATTGTTCTGTCATCATGGCAAAGGCAAGGAGAGATAAGCTTCAAGCTACAAGCGACAAGGCTTAAGCAACGCAACTCTAGCTCTTGCATTGATCTTAATTTATAGGATGGAGGTTGGGTCTTGAACTTCGAAGCTTGACGGGGCGTGCCCCTGCGGGTCGGGCCAATGCTTCAAGTCCTCCCCCGGGTCATGCCCGGGGTCCGGGCTTTCCGCGAATGTCCCTCACGCGCAGCGCAATGCATAGAGATCTCTGATGGACGTTAGATCTCTTTCGGTCCATATGATCACTGTGCGTAACTCCATCGAATAGAAGTTGCGATCCGTAGAAGATCAAGTTAGTTTCGGCAATTATTGATCCTCAACCTCATGCGTTCTGTACTATCACTTTTCTTGCTGGTGCTTGTTGGGCCTGTGTTCGCGCAGCAGCCTGGTGATCTGGATCTAAGTTTTGACGGGGATGGGAAGGTTGTGTTGTTGGACTTTGATTCCGTTGGCACGCCAGTGATCTATAAAACACCTGATCTAAAGACGATGCTCGCTTTCGATCAGACGATCGATGGAGATAAAAAAGTTCGGCTTCTTCGGTTGAATGAGGATGGATCGATAGACAACACCTTCGGTGGGGAAGATGGATTGCTCTTAGAGATTCGAACGCTAAGGGATATGGTAGTTACGAGTTCTGGATCGACGATCCTATCTGGAGAAAATATTACATCTGCAGATACCACAATTATTATCTGTAAAGTTCTAAATAATGCATTGCCCGATTCATCCTTTGGCCTCGACGGAATCGTTCAACTAAATACCTGGAATAGTTTCTATCCATATTCTTGTTTTGGTAATCTTTCTCCCGCGCAGAACCATTTAATACGGTCAGTGAAGTTGATGCCTGATGATAAACTTCTGCTCGTACGTTGTGGTCGAATCATGCGACTGGATCAACAGGGAAATGTTGACGTCGCTTTTGGTTTGAATGGTGAGTTTGTCGCCTCACGAATAAGGGATGTTGCACTTACACCTTCAGGCAGGATAAGAATCGTCAATATGTGGCCGCTGATCAATTTGGCTGCCGGCCCTACTGAGGTCGGTTTAGATGCTCAACCACCATATTTGAATCATGCTGTTTACGGGGCATATCGTCCTGAGCATAATTCTTTGACAGAGAGAATCATCGTGAATGAGCTCGATCAAAGTTTTACTTGGGGAGAGGATAATCCGGTACCAGAGCCTGGCAGTGGTTGGACGGTGAATGGATATGCTATAGGAGCTCCCGCGGGTAATGGTTGGATGGGAACGCCTATGATCTACAGAAAAGTTGATCTAATATCAGGTCCGCCACAATATCTGCACTTCGGCCCAATGGCCATGGATCAACAAGGTAACTTTTTTGGCACACAAAGTATCAGTACTTCAATAGGCTGGAAGTTGACACGATATCGATGGGCGACAACTATGATTGACTTTAATTTTGGTCAAGCCGGAGTGACGACTACATTTTTAAATAGTCCTTCACTATCATCATCAATAACTGTTCAAGAGGATGGAAAAGTAGTTGTGGCAGGCCGTCTTAATTGGGCGACTGATCCTCGAATCGTCCTCGCTCGCTACCACAACATCCCAGACCCCCGCAGCAAGCTCCACTTGAAGTTGTTCCTCGGTGGCCCGTATGATCCGGTGACCGGCCTTATGAACGATCATCTTCGGCAGCAGTCGTTGATCCCGTTCATACAGCCATACCAGCCACCGGCATTCCAGCCGAAGAATGGCGTGGGTACCTGGGGCTTGGGAGCAGGTGTGCTGGATCTGCAGAGCGATAGCGCGGTCGTAGATTGGGTCTGGCTAGAACTGCTAGATCCTGATTCGCTGACGCATGTGAAGGCCACTCGCGTAGGTCTGCTGCATCGCAACGGAGATGTTACTGCCGCGGATGGACATTCACCGATCGATTTCAGTGTAGGGGCGGGCAGCTATGTGCTGCGCGTGCGCCACCGAAATCATCTTTCAGCCACACTTGCCGATCCGATCACACTAGGCATCGATCCGGTCGAAGTGGATCTGACATCACCTGCCACATCAACCTTCGGCACCGATGCACAGAAGGAAGTGGATGGTGTAATGATGCTTTGGCCCGGCGATGCACGTGGCAACGGCGATGTGCGCTACTTCGGCCCAGCCAACGATCGCGATGCGATACTGATCTCCATCGGCGGAACCACACCGACAGCCACGGTAACCGGCTACCACCGCGAGGACATGAACCTGGATGGCGAAGTGAAATACATGGGGGTAGGGAATGATCGGGATGTGATCCTGCAGACGATCGGCGGTGATGTGCCAACGGCGGTGAGGGTGGAGCAGGGGCCGTAGAAAGCTTCAAGACTCAAGATGCAAGCTTCAAGCTACAAGAAGAAATAACAACACCGCGATCGATATGAGACACGCCTTCTTTCTTCTACTTCTGATGCCTTTGATCGCGATTGGGCAGCAGCCTGGGGATCTGGACAGCAGCTTTGCGGTGAATGGGAAGTTGGTGTTGGAGGAGTATGGGCCGGTGCGAGATCTTGCAGTTCAATCCGACGGGAAGATCATAGTGTTGACAGGTGGACCAATTCCGGTCTGGAATACAGATCCTTCCAGCTTTCCATCAAAGATCCTTCGATTCACGAGTTCTGGGGAACTCGATCTGGATTTTGGGAATGATGGAGTAGTCGACATACTGTGGCGAGTCAATAAGGTCTTGTTACGGTCAGATGAAGCGATAGTGGTCATTGGTTCCTTTGTGATCATTTTACTCCCAAGTGGACAACAAGATCTTTCTTACGGATTTAATGGTTCTTTTCAATTCGTTTTGGACTCACCCATAGCCTTTAATGATGGGGTCATCTTATCAGGCGGTGAAATGTTCCTGCAAGGGCCCCATTGTATTGTTAAAATCGATGCTTATGGATATTTGGATGAAAGTTTCGGTTCCAATGTCCCATACTCCATTCCATCATTATCGGCGACACTCAATGTAAATGCCGGTTATCTTAATATGTCTTCTCCACCGAATACCACAGCTATCATTTATAATTTCACTATTACATCAGATAGCCTATTCTTTCAATATCATTATACACACCCACCGGCTGGTCCATTCGGCATTCACCCACATACTAGGATGTGGTCGTGCGATCTGATCGGTTCGAGCTTCCTGCCAATTCAAACCTTTGATTGCCATACTTGGTCGGATACAGCTTGCCCCTATATGCCTGCAGGAATGGCGGTCTCGGCAAATGGTCACGTTCTTTGGTCCATACGTCTTCAGATCTCGGCCGCCCCACTTCTATGTCATATGCGAGATCCCGATGGCCAAACTGTCCAAGGCTCTCCATGGTGGTATGTTACCAATGACATCAGAAAGCCAACCTTTCTGCCTTCAGGAGCTGTGGTTGCACCCATGGCTTCATTTGGTCTAGGAAGGACTCTCCCTTATCAACTCATAGAGGACCATAGTTGGGGTACGAATGGTGTCAGCCAAATACCTATCGATCTTGGATCTCAGCCAAGATCCTTGGTTGCATCTGCCCACGGATCGAATGGAATAATGCTCGGAGGCGAGGTAGTTCTTAATGGCTTACGAATATTTGTTCTCGTGATGCTTCAAGATCCTCCACGAACTGAAGTAGAGATCAAAATGTGTCTTGGTGGAACCTACGATGGCTCGGATCAATTAATGAGAAACGACCTATCAGGATTGATCCCTTACTATGAACCGTATTCTAGCTTGGGATATTCTACTGCCGGTTTTTCTGGTATGTCATATTCATCATTGAATAACTTCAACACTGGTCCTGATGCACCTGCTGATTGGGTTTGGCTTGAGTTACTGGATATGAACGATCCAAGTATAGTAAGGATCACTCGCGCTGGATTCTTACATTCCAATGGGGCAGTAACGCAACCTGATGCGGTTCAACCTATTGTATTCAGTGGCCCTTCTGGCAGCTACTTCCTCCGCGTCCGCCACCGCAACCACCTTTCCGTCACGCTTGCCGATCCGATCACACTCGGCGTCGATCCGAGCTACGTGGATCTGACCTCTCCGTCAACTTCCACGTTCGGCACAGATGCGCAGAGGGAAGTGGATGGCGTAATGATGCTCTGGCCCGGCGATGCACGTGGCAACGGCGATGTACGCTACTTCGGTCCGGCCAACGATCGTGATGCGATCTTGATCTCCATCGGCGGGATGACGCCGACCGCAACGGTCATCGGTTACCACCGCGAGGACGTGAACCTTGATGGCGAAGTGAAATACATGGGGGTAGGGAATGATCGGGATGTGATCCTGCAGACGATCGGCGGGGATGTGCCAACGGCGGTGCGGGTAGAGCAGGGGCCGTAGAAAGCTTCAAGGCGCAAGATGCAAGTTTCAAGCTACAAGATCGGGAAGCTTCAAGCTTCATCGCATTGAGGTAGCGATAAGACCCAAGGGCAAGGATCAGCCATGATCCAATAACGCCCAGATCTCAAGGCTTATATGCCGGCCATTCTTCACCTCGCATTCCCGCATGGTGCCTTCATGTTGAAAGCCGACTTTCTCCAGTACGCGGCTGCTGGCGTCGTTGCCTTCCTCGACCAGCGCTTCGATCCGATGCAATCCCAAGACCTTGAAAACATATTCCAGCACCGGTTGTATCACTTCTGGAATGATGGCATTTCCCCAATGTTCCGGCAAAAGCCAGAAACCGATCTCTCCTTTGCCATGCACTTTCTGTATCCCGTTGATCCCGATGGCGCCAACAGGATCTTCCCCGGCCATGATGGCCCACCACATCCCGGTCCCGTTCCTCAGAAGACCGGCATACCAATCCATCTGTTCCCTGGTGGCCTCATACGTGGTGAAACTAACCCCATAATGCCGGATCACATCCGTGTTGGAGAGACCTCTGAATATGAATGCTTGATCGGAACTCAGCAATGGCCGGAGCAGAAAGCGCGTGGTCTTCAGTTCATGGGATCTCATGCAACAGCTGCTCTCAACTACTGCTCTTCACCTCCGCTGAAAGCGTAGCTCACGATATTCGCACCCATCTGTAATGCCTTTGTTCGTGCGGCTTCGCTGTCGCCGTGTACATCCGGATCTTCCCAGCCATCGCCGAGATCGCATTCGAAGTCGTAGAAGAGGATCAGTCGTCCTTCCCAGAACAATCCAAAGCCTTGTGGCGGCTTATCGTCATGCTCATGTACCTTCGGCAGACCTTGCGGAAAATTGAACTTCTGGTGATAGATGCCGTGCGCGAATGGTAGTTCCATCAATTCCAGTTCAGGGAAAACACGCTTGAGCATCGGGCGGATGAACTGGTCCATTCCGTAGTTGTCGCTGATGTGCAGGAAGCCTCCGCCGATCAAATAGTTCCGCAGGTTCTCTGCTTCCTGTTGGTTGAAGACCACGTTACCGTGACCGGTCATGTGGACCCATGGATAGTTGAACAATTCCGGGCTTCCGACTTCCACGATCGGCACTTCTGGATCGATGGACATACCGAGTTGTTGGTTGCAATATTTCACCAGGTTCGGTACGGCCGTAGGGTTCGCGTACCAGTCGCCGCCGCCGCCGTATTTCAGCACCGCGAGTTGGAAGGATCCCTGTGCGCGTACACCGATCGAAGCGATGGAAAGAAAGATCAGGAGAATGGAACGGATGTTCATCGGCCTAAAGTTATCGCTGTTGGGCGAGGCTCATCCATGTGCAGGCCGCAAGGGCTGCGGTCTCCGTCCGTAATCGCGCACTTCCAAGACCGATCGGCTTGAAGCCGTTCTCCATGAGCATTTGTGCTTCTGCGGAAGTGAGATCACCCTCCGGACCAATGACAACTATCGCATCGGAGGCCGTGGTATAAAGTTCCATCAATGATGGATGTTCGCCTTCGCACCAGCCGAAATAGCGCTGAAGAGGTAATTCGTTCCGGAAAAGATCCTTCAATTTCATCGGCTTTTCGATCGCAGGCAGCCAACGTCGCTGACTTTGTTTCATCGCGGCGATCGCGATCTTCCGCAACCGATCGATGCGGATCCGATCGCGCTCAACACGTTCGGTGATCAACGGGATGAGCCGATCGATGCCGATCTCAACGGCTTTTTCGAGGAACCACTCATATCGATCGGAAGTCTTTGTCACGGCGACGGCCAATTGGATCGTGGCTGCTTTTCGTGGTTCTCGATCGATCGGTCCGGCTTCCACACGAACGCCTTTCTTCCCCACCTCGATGATCAGCGCTTCGGCCGATCCGCCTTTTCCATCAAGCAGGCCGATCCGATCACCGGACTTCACGCGCAACACATGGAAAGCATGATGTGCTTCCTCTTCCGGCAGATCGAGGATGCCTTCAATAAGATCGGGCACATGGAAAAGGTTCATGCTCTATGCGTGTTGGCGCTGATGCGCTCTCGATCGATCCGGGAGATCAGGTACATGAAGACGCTAAAGATCGATATGAACAGAAGTGTTGCCACCCCAGGTTGAAGACCCAGCAATACCGGCCATTGCATCGATGTGAATTCACCACGAACGATCCGCGGCCAGATCTCTTCGAAGAGTGGATGAAGAATTTGCGATGGCAGCGAATACCAGACGGTAGCCTTGGCAGCGAATGCGCAGATGATCCCGAAGCTGCAAAGGAGGAAGAAGATCCAACGTTCGGGACGGGTGAACTTATGGTGCATCAACGTGGAGTACGCCAATAATGCCGCAGCGGCCATCAGGTATCGCGGTCCGTATGCCCAGCCGCCCCACCACGTGGCATGCGTAAGAAAAGCCGCGATCAGGAGAATGGCGGGAAGCACGAATGGATCGCGCAACAGATCTTTCAGCGCGACCCGCTTTGGAATGAACCACAGCGCCATCAACAGCACAGGCATGTAGAACAGAAGTCCGCGATGGTCGGTGATCAACAGGCCCGCGAATGTTTCAGGTTGCCAATGCCCGAAACCGTAATCATCATTCAATATCGAGAAATTCACATGGAAAGCGTTCGGGAAAACGATCGGATCACCGGTAACCGAATAGTTGAATGCGCACATCAGGATCACGGACGGCAAAAGTCCCAGGATCGGTTTGTGGATCTCCTTCCAACGATCGAACAGAAGTTGCAGCATCCAAGCAGCTGGAATGATCAGCAGCGCCGCCTCGCTCAGGAATGCACAACCGGACCAAAGACCGGCAACGAGATATTTCCGATCGACCATGGATCGTGCGGCGAGCAGGATGAAAAGGCTTCCGAGCAGGTGATTATAAAAACTGCCGGAGTACACGAAAAGGAACGATCCGAAGAGTGGGAGAGTGGCCAACGCCCAGGCATCCGTGAGACCTGCTCTTCTACGATCGCGCCAGAAGATGGTGCAGATCAACGCGAATGGAATGCTTCCACAGATGAAGCCGCCGAGGCGCAGCAGACCAGGTGTCAGTGTTCCGAATTCGCCTTCATGCACGAGCCCCGATCGCACTTCGATCCAATGGAACGGAAGAACAAGGAACGTGGGCAAAGGTGCTTTTTCGCTGAAGTATTTTCCATCGATCAATGCCTTGTCACCGGTCACCTCATGGATCGGCGTTATCTCCAACGTTCCATGGTCCACCAGGCTGGCCACTGTTGCCGCGCGGGACATCGTGTTATCGTTGGGACCATCATCGAGGTGCCAGCTGCTCAAGAAGAGGATCGCGAGAAAGAAGAAGATGTCGGCCTGGCGCAAGGGCATGGATCGGATACCGATCGGATCGATCAAGGCTTCTCCGCCAGCCGCTTGAAGTCCAGCTTGTAGAAATGGAAATCAGGGCTCACCAGATCGATCTTGAAGCCGGTCACATTATGATCGGCGTCGAAAGTGAAGGTGATCCAACCCGGCTCCAGGAACGGATCGATGTGGTTCCATTTCCAGGTGTCGTAATGCCAGTGCTCCAATTCACCGGTGAAGAGATCTTTCGCGGGAGTGAACGTCAATACAGGCTTCCCGTTCTTCACTTCGATGGTACTCTCCCCGTAGATCTTGTCCATGTAACTACCGGCGATCTTTTCCGCAGGGGCGCTAGGTGAAGTTCCATTCACACGTGACGTATTCCGCTGCTCAAGCCGTTTCGCATTTCGTTCATCACGCGCCTTCACACGCGGCATCATATCAGCGACCGGATCGGCCTTGCCAGTGCCCAGGTACATGTCCAGCACCTTGTCGGTTATCGCGAAAACGCTGTACGATTCACCATTGCCCAACGCGATAACGGCGAAGTCCTTCTCGGGCACCACCGCATGGTTCAAGATGAAACCCGGAAGTCCGCCGCTGTGGGTGATGATCTTTGCACCGTAACGATCCTCGGTGAACCAGCCCAATGCGGCACCGTCGTAGTGTTTGCCATCGGCCACTTCCGCAGGTGATACGGGAAAGTTCAGGTGCGGCGTCGTCAACGTGATCCACGTCCGCTCTTTCAAGAATTCCTTCTCGCCGATCTTGCCTTCGTTCATCCACATGGCATCCCATTTCGCCAGATCCACAACACTGGTGTTGATCCCAGTGGCTCCATCAGCACCCTTCAATTGCTGGTGCGCCATGCTCTTCACACCACTTCCTTTTTCCCGATCGGGCACATGCGGCAACGCCACATTCGGCATTTTTTTCAGATCATCGGTCTCCACCGTGGTGCGCGTCATCTGCAACGGCTTCAGGATCCTCTCGGTCACGAACGTGTCCCAATCCTTGCCGCTCACCCGCTCTATCAATTCCGATGCGGCGATGTACATCAGGTTGCTATACCCGAATTTCTCGCGGAAGCCGTACGTCAGTGGTTCACTGGCGTGACGGCGCAGGATCTCTTCAGGCGAATAGTCCGTGCCGTACCACAGCAGATCGCCATCGAAAGTGATCCAGCCAGCGCGGTGGCTCAACAGGTCCTTTATCGTCATGTTCGCCGTCACGAACGGATCGGCGGTCCTGAATTCCGGCAGATGCTTCTCCACCGCATCATCGAATGAGATCTTACCTTCATCCACCAGCAGGCCGATCGCACATGCCGTAAAAGCCTTGCTGATCGATGCCGCGGTGAATACCGTGTTCTCGGTCACCTTGCCGTTCCCGGAAAGATCCGGTGAGCCATAGCCTTTGCTCCAGATCAACTGGCCGGTCTGCACGATGCCAACTGCGAGACCAGGCTGACCGAATTGCTGCATCGCATTGTTGATGTAAGCATCCAACGCTTTGAGGTCCGGCTTGCGTTGTGCGATGGATCGATCACCGAGAACGATCAACAGGGAAAGAAGGATCAGGCGCATGGGGCAATGTTACATCAGCGCGGCCGATCGCGGAACGCTTCTCGTCACATCTAGCTTTGCACTTTCATCATTCTACATGAACAAGGAATCATTCAAGATCAATGGCGAAGAGCTCATCAACAAGATCAAGGAGCTCATCGCCGAAGGCAACGTCCGCAAGGTCACCATCCAGAACAAGGATGGCCGCGAAGTGATGAGTTTTCCCCTAACGATCGGCGTGGTGGGCGCGGTGCTGGCGCCTCTGCTCGCGGCCATCGGTGCATTGGCGGCGTTGATCGGCGAATGCACCATCACTGTGGAGCGTGACGGAACCTCCAACAAGCCTACGGAAAGCTCGCCTCCCGAAGGTGCAGGAAAGCTTTAGATCTTTTGGGCGAATTACCGGCAGGGCGTGGCTACGGTTCCAAGTCCTCGGCCAAGGCCTGTGGGCTTTCCACCTTCGCCACTTACGCAGATATCGTCAAGCCGATGTAAAGGATCGGCATCGCAAGGAAGTCTGGCGATCGAAAGCTGATCATGTTCATCGGTTCCTTATGTGCCCATGTGAGTTCAATGGAACCACCAAAACCAGATAAAAGTCAATTTTCGGTCGATCATCTGGCAGTTACTTTGCTCACTGTGAAGCAACTCATACCGGTATTCATCTCGCTGCCGCTCCTGATCTCCTGCACCCAGGAACGCGAAGCGATAACGCCCGAACGCGGCCCGATCGTTTCAGCGGTGTACGCAAGCGGTGTGGTGAAGGCACAGCAGCAGTATGCCGCGAGCGCAGTGGTGAACGGTGTGCTGGCAGCGGTCTACGTACAGGCCGGTGATCACGTGAAATTGGGCGATCCGCTCTTCCGCATCGATGACCGAACCGCGAAAGTCGGTGTGCAGGCCGCGGAGTCACAATATGAGCTTGCCCGTCGCAATGCTTCGCAGAATTCGCCCCTGCTTTCAGAACGGCGTGCCGCGGTGGCCTTGGCACGCGATCGCATGCGGCAGGACAGCCTGCTCTATACACGCCAGAAAGCGTTGTGGGACCAGAACATCGGCTCAAGAATGGAAATGGAACAACGCGAGTTGGCCTTCGCGACCTCACGAACCGCTTTTGAGAACGCAAAGGCATCGTTGCGAAATACGGAGTCGGAACTGCAGAATGCACTGGTCACGGCCCGCAGCAATTTCGAGAACCAGATCGCCATGCGCGATGATCGGTTGATCCGCAGTGAAGTGGATGGCATTGTCTACGCGGTGAACATCGAATCGGGTGAGTTGGTCACCCCGCAACAGAAGCTCGCGATCATTGGAAGAGCGGATGCGTTCGAGATGGAATTGGAGGTCGATGAAATGGACATCGCGCGTGTGCGCGCAGGCCAGGAAGTCGCGGTAACGCTGGATAGTTATCCGGATGAAGTGTTCACCGGGGAAATCGCGCGTGTGGATCCGCTGATGGACCAACGCTCGCGCACGTTCACCGTACTCGCCAACTTCACCAAGGCACCGCCAACGCTGTATCCGAACCTCACGGTGGAAGCGAACATCGTGATCGAAAAAAAGGACAGCGCACTTACGATCCCCGCGGCCTATCTGGTGGAAGGCGATCAGGTAATGGTGGGTGAAGACGAACTTCGGCCCGTGAAGATCGGTCTGCGCGATCTGCAAAAAGTAGAGGTGCTGGAAGGGATCGACGAAGGCACGGAGATCCTGCGGCCATGATCGCGACGAAACTGCTGCTGGGGATCAGCACCACATTGCTCACTGCACGGATGCGGCAGAGCGTGGTAGCGGCTGTCGGCGTCACCTTCAGCATCACCATGTTCATCGCGCTCACCGGTTTCATGAACGGGTTGAACGCGATGCTCGATGGATTGATCCTGAACCGTACACCGCATGTGCGTTTGTACAACGAGATCAAACCCGTGGAGGTGCAACCGCTCGATCGGCTTGGCGAAGAAGGAGAGATCTTCATTAGTTCGATCAAGCCGAAACAAGGTCTGGAACGTATCCGAAATGCCGGTGCGATCATTTCATCGCTTCGGAAAGATCCGCGCGTATTCGGTGTGGCGCCGAAAGTGGTGGCACAGGCCTTCTTCAACGTGGGAACTACGGAATTGCCCGCCGCAGTGAACGGCGTGGAACCGTTCGAAGAAGAAAGGCTCTTCCGCTTCAAGGATTACCTGGTTGAAGGAGAAGTGGCCGACCTGCAGGGCCAGAACGCCGTAGTGATCGGAAAGACACTCGCCGATCTGATGCTGGTGCAGGTGGGTGATAATGTGCAGCTGACCACCGCGCGTGGCGAGCGTTTCCTGCTGAAGATCGTTGGGTTCTACCAAAGCGGACTCGCCGATCTGGATCGTACGTTGTGCTATACATCGGTGCGCACCGCCCAACGGTTGCTGGGCGAGCCCACGGCGTACATCACCGATATACAGGTGAAGCTGCATGATCTGGAGACCGCGCCACAGCTGGCGCACGAATTCCAGATGCGGTTCGGGGTCGATGCGCTGGACATCCAAAGTGCGAATGCGCAGTTCGATACCGGAACCAATGTGCGCAACATCATCTCCTACG
>JAEZDL010000172.1 GCA_023418095.1 Bacteroidota bacterium | reverse complement strand
GCGAACTACAACAACAAAGAAGGCGAAAAGTCCTGATCGGACCTTTCGCCTTCGAACGGAATATGTGAACGGACTATTGCTCGTCCGTCTGCATCTGCAGTTTGTACGCGGCGCGGATGATCTCCTTGCGGCGTGCCACGGAAGGCTTCGTAAAGCTCTGGCGCTTGCGCAGTTGACGCATGGTGCCGGTGCGCTCGAACTTCTTCTTGAACTTCTTGAGCGCCTTATCGATGCTTTCGCCTTCTTTTACTGGGATGATCAGCATTGTGTATGGTCTACTTTTTCGAAACGGAGCGCAAAGATAGCTGTAGAGATGGAATGAGCAAGAGGGTAACAAAATATATGGTTCAACCCCCGTTGATCCGACCAGGAGCTATGTCTGTCGGAAGGTGCATGGATGATGGTTGTTGAGGAGCATGGGATCGAGAAGGAAGCTGCCATAGGTTATAACTAAATAACATTGCAGGCAATACAAATTTGCCCTGCAATAGAAAGTTACTTTGAGTTACATAATGTATCCTGAGACCAATTCCCATTCGGCCCAGATGATATGTACTTGACAGAAATGAACTAGTAAAGTGTAAATCCCCAACCGTTTGAAAAATGATCGAATCGGTACCTTGCAAAACTTGTGCTTCCCGAACTCCAAACTCAGTACCGCGATTCATCCATCCAACACCTGCTGCAAACCTGATCTCATTCCCATTTGTAAGTCGCAATGGCACAAGTAAGGATATCAGATTATCAGTCATCCACGCATTCTCCGATCTTTGCACAGTATTAGTGTTGGCAGGAAAAAAAATGATCATTCCTTACACAGTACTCATAACTAATAAATAGCCTTGATCTCAAGATCCCGTATGAAATATTGAAGCGTACCACCGACCCGCTCAAGTGTTTACTCAATTCCTGCCATGGTAAAGGTGTTTTATATGCATAGGTGAATCCATTTGGAAATTCCGGACCTACACGTCTCTCATAACCTAGGTCAAAAGAAACACGCTTCCCACTTTGTGCAATAGCACAGTTTAACCACCCCAAATAGATGAAGAGACTGAAATAGAGATATTGCATGAACCATCAAACATAGCAAAATAGGAAAAATTGCTCTCCAAAACTCAATAGCTCCTTGGAGAGCTATCTCTCTTACTTCCCCTTCAACACGTTCCGGCTGATCACGAGCTTCTGGATCTCGCTGGTGCCTTCGCCGATCGTGCAGAGCTTGCTGTCGCGGTAGAATTTTTCCACCGGATAATCCTTCGTATAGCCGTAGCCTCCGAAGATCTGCACCGCTTCGTTGCTCGCCCACACACAGACTTCGCTGGCGTAATACTTCGCCATGGCACTTTGCGTGGTCATCGGCAGGTGGCGGTTCTTCAGATCGGCAGCCTGCAGCGTGAGCAGTTCGGCTGCTTCGATCCGTGTGGCCATGTCGGCGAGCTTGAACGCGATCGCCTGGAAGTTCGCGATGGCCTGCCCGAATTGCTCCCTTTCCTTCGCATACTTCACGCTGGCCTCGAAGGCGCCCTTGGCGATCCCAAGGCTTAGAGCCGCAATGCTGATCCGGCCGCCATCCAGGATCTTCATCGCCTGCTGGAAACCTTCACCTTCCTTGCCGAGGATATTTTCCGCCGGTACCCGGCATTCCTCGAAGATCACTTCGGCGGTCTCGCTGGCGCGCATGCCCAGTTTGTTCTCTTTCTTGCCGGCCTTCAAGCCGGGCGTACCACGCTCGATCACGAATGCGGTCATTCCTTTCGTATCGAGCAATTCGCCGGTGCGCACGATCGCCACCACCACATCACCGCTTTTTCCGTGGGTGATCCAGCTTTTCGTACCGTTCAGGATCCATTCATTGCCTTCCTTTCGCGCGGTGCATTTCATCCGCATCGCATCGCTGCCGGTGTTCGGCTCGGTAAGCGCCCAGGCGCCAAGCCATTCACCGGTGGCCAGCTTCGGCAGCCAATTCTTCTTCTGTTCCTCGCTGCCGAATTGAAGGATATGCCCGGTGCAAAGACTGTTGTGCGCCGCCACGCTTAGGCCTATGCTTCCGCAGATCTTGGCCACTTCCACGATGGTGGAGATGTATTCGAAATAACCGAGGCCTGCACCACCGAATTTCTCCGGCACCAGCACGCCAAGCATCCCCGCTGGACCGAAGTGTTCCTTAAAAAGGTCGATCGGCATGTGTTGCGACTCATCCCAGTCCATTACGTTGGGGCGCAGTTCGCGTTCACACAGATCGCGCACGGCCTGCGCGATCATCGTCTGGTTCTCGGTAGTGGCGAATTCCATTCTCTTCTCTTCGGTTACCGCTTTCATTTTCTTGAAAGGGCGCGCGAATTTAGGGCTTCTGCTTCAGCCAAAGGGTGCCGAGCCAGCTTCTGAAAGCAGAACGATCGGCGCAAAGGCCGATCGCTCCGGGTCCGATCAGTGCGATCGATCCTATCTCAACAAGGTGACATGCCCGAGGTATTCGCGCCGAGCCTGTGTTTCCTGTATCTCAAAGGTGATGCGATAGGCATACACATCGCTTTTCAATACTTCACCGCCATTGCCGAAACCACCGTTCCAACCTTCATAGGGATCGGTGGTCTGGAAGACGACTTGACCCCATCGATCGAATACCGTCATGTTGAAGCTGGTAATCACATCGATGTTCACGCTCATGCGGAACTCCTCGTTCAGATCGTCGCCGTTCGGGGTGAAGGTGTTCGGCACGTACGTGAGCAGCACATCCGCGATCTCCACCATGTGACAGATCGTATCGGAACATTGGTTGAAATTGTACGCGATCAGGCATACTTCGTAGCTCGCTGGATCTCTTTCATCAAAAACGAAGACCGGATCTTCGATCGTTGTCTGCAATAACCCCGCGATATCCCAGTCGTACGTATCGGCGTTCTCGGAAGTGTTGTCGAATTGTACGCGCGGGTTATCCACGTTCACGTTATCGGGTCCCCATTCGAAATCGGCCACAACTGGCGGCGGACCGGTGACAGTGATCACACCGGTGCCGATACAACCGATCGCATCGCGGATCTGTACCGGATAGATCCCCTCGCACGAATTGATACTGATCGGATCGGCGCTCCACGTGGCACCTTGGTTGAAACTGTATTCAACGGCTTCTGCGTCGTATATCTCCATCTGCCCATCGCAATCACCGGAACAGGTAACAGGTTGATGAGCCAATGAATCGATCTGCAGCAACACCGGTTCGGTGATCACGACCGTAGCGGAATCCTGGCAGCCGTTGTCGTCCGTCACGAGCAACGAATATTCGCCCGCGCACAGATCACTGATCGAAGCCGTATTGCTTCCCGTGCCGCCACTCCATGCGTACGTGAAGCCGTTGGCAGCATTTCCACCGGTGATGGTCGCCTGCGCCGATCCATCGCAATAAGAGAAGCAAAGCGCATTCACCGATGCGATGTCGATCACGATATCATCGGTGAACGTCTTTTGTACACTATCGATCAGGTAACAGAAAGCTTCATCATCTTCGATCCAATAGAACGTATGCGTACCGCCGCTGCCCGGAGGCATGGTCACTGTGGTCTGCGGGGAACTCGCATCCTGGAAAACTGCACCGGGAGGACCGGACCATTCGCCGACGCCCGTATTTCCGGGGGTCGCGTAGAGGTTGATCGACAGATCGCAGGAATATGAATCCTCGCCGGCATCTGCGATGCCACAACAGGTTGGATCTTCCACCGGAATGATCTCGATCGATAATTCCGCCGTGGCGAAACAGCCTGCATTGCTTGTAACGGTGTACGTGTAGGTGCCTGCGCTGCCCGTCATCGGATCGAAATCCTCCGGCACCGTTGCGCCGTTCAAAGTCCATACACCGCCATCATCCGGAGTTCCCGCGAGCGAATCCGTAAGGCTGAACATCGGTTCATTGGCACAGACGGTGAGCTCGTTGTTCTCACCAGCATCGAGCGAAGGATCGGGGCTTACCAACACGCTATCCATCACCGCACATTCGGGGAAACCAGGCGGGAATACGGAAAGGTAGAACCACGTGGGCTGCGTAACGAAAACGTTCGTGAGCGGATCAGTGGGATCATCCAATCCATCCGCTGGTGTCCAAAGGAATTCCGCTTGAATGCTCGATCCGCCGCAACTGGCCGTACCGCTCCATGCCACGCCGGACATCGGTCCAAAGGGTGAAGCATAGATCACCGTGCCGAGGTCATCGAACAGGGTGAATGAATTCTCATTATTGAAACTGCTCCCTGCGGTATACTGGATCGAGATCGAAGATCCAGCGGATACGCTGAGATTATGTGTCTGTTCAGTAGTTCCCGAAGTCGTGATCGCGTAATTGTTGCTCACGCCATCTATCGTCACGGTTACGTTCGCTCCGCCATTCCAAGTATCACCCCAGCTTTCGTAAAGCTCAAGAGTCCAGATGCAATCCGACGGACCTGCATTCGCCACTTCACCGGCCATTGGAACTGGATCGTTGCAGAGTACGATATCAGGACCGGCTTCAACTTCCATGGGCTCAGCCACAGTGACCGTGATAGTGGTATCATAAGAACATCCGAAATTGTCCGTAACAGAGAAGACATAATCATAGGCACCTGGCGCAGTAGCTTCAGCCGTGGCTGACAGCGGATCGGCTGGATCAAGAACAAGACCGGGGCCGGACCATGAAGCGGAATCAGTTACGCTTACCCCAGGTACTGGTGTGAACTGGGTCACATCAGGAATGATCGATGGATCGAAGTTGATCGACCAGGAGCAAATGAAACCGTTATCAATACCCCAAAAATCAATCGACGTGTAGGTCCAGGTTCCGTTCAGTGGGCAGCCAATTAATTCCGTACAAAGTTCTACAGGAGTGTAGGTATCAGGAATTAAAGCTGTGCCCTGGCTCGAAGGCATTACATTGGGTGATGCACCCCATTGCGAACTTTGCTCCCAAGTACCCAGAGTAGCAGTAGAACTCCAGCAATAGTTCCAGCATTCGCCGGGAACAGGGTTGAGATTACTATCAAGATCATTCGCATCCCCCAGAAAAGTCCCGCCACCGCCTTGCTGATGAAGAGTTTGTGATTGGCCATTTGGACATGTAACCATCAGCACGAGATCACCCATGAATGAATGTTCCATTTCCACGCAGATGGAAACAATGTCATCACAAGATGTTATTACCTGGCCGGGGTCGAACTGCGTGAAAACAACTTCTGAATTGAACGGAACCCCCAATGAATCAGGCAAATAAACACCATCACCGAAATTGGCTTCCGGTATACCGGTCCAGGTAGTTGGTGTGACCACTGCATTCAGATCTACGGAAGCACCGAGGCACGATTCAGTACTTTCGATCGTACCATTGAAACTTGGAGTGGTACTAACAAGCACCTGTAGATCCACCACGTTGGAATTTACGCATCCATTATCATCAACAAGGTTCAACTGAACCATGTATTCGCCTGGTTCGCTGAAGGAATGTGAAGCGGTGGGTGTATTTGCCGTTGTGCCATCATCGAACACCCACTCATAGGAAGCGATATTAAATCCAGGTGCAGCATACGATGAATCACCAAAGAATTGAACCTCCTCACCAACGCAAACCAAAGCAGGTCCCGGTTCTGACATGTGAGCGACCGCTGTGGGCCGATCACATGGCGTGAAGCAAGTGATCGTTGCAGCGAAATTGCCCGTGCCGGACCCATTTGAGATGAACTGAATGGTAAGACAACCGCTCGGATTCAAATTTGAAGCTTCAGCAGCATTTCCGTTGGGCGGTGTGTTGTACTCTCCCATGTAAGTCCCTGCGGTGGAATTTCCGTCCCAAATGCGAATACGATCCAAATTGTTGTTCGGGCCTGAGGCATCCAGATCCCACACAACAAAATCCAAATGAATAGCATCACCAGGAATATCCGGGCAGATCACTACCGTATAATTCTCGTTGTCGCCATATTCCCCTGCGGGACCCCCTGAATCCCCCAGAACGCCAGAACAAGCGGTGATAGTCCCATCCGTGATCGAATATTGCTGGGCCTGCAGATCGCTATTGAAGCCGATCAGGAGGAAGCCGCAAAGAATTCCGATCGATAGGGAATGGAACCTATTGATATACGACTTGGTCTGTGGGTTCATATCGTTGCGTGCGGCAGTTGAAGCTCGGTTGACATTGGTGGCACACCAATGATGCGGAATTTCCGCTACAAGTTGCCTCGCACCAAAAATAAGGAACCCGGCTGAACCGGGTTCCCATTGCCTTCAGATCGGTTATCAACGCAGCAGGCTCACATTCCCGGTGTAGGTTCCGCCGAGCAGATCGCCATCCTTCATCTCCACCAGCCATACGTATTCGCCGGCCGAGCAGAGTTCACCTTTGTTGTTGATCCGGCCGTTCCATGGGCGTTGCGGATCGGTGGTCTCGTACAGGATCGCACCGGTCACAGGATCGAAAATGGACATGTGGAAGCCAGCGCCAAGTGTTTTGAGTGCTTCGGGAATGAAGGTGTCCTCGAAACCATTGCCATCCGGCGAGAAGGTTGAAGCTGCGAGCAGGTTGTAATCCTTGTCGATCACGATGGTGCGATCGGCCCGATCCACACAACCTTTTGCGTTGGTAGTAGTGAGCGTTACCTGGTAGGTGCCTTTCTTCTTGAACACGTGGTTCGGGTGTGCGACCGTGGTGGAGCTTCCATCGCCGAAATCCCAATGATACTGGTTGCCACCGATGCTCCGGTTCTCAAAACGGACGGAAGGCACGCGGTTCTCTTCTTCATCCTTGCGGAAATGGAACGAGGCTTCGGGCGCTTCGTGGATCACGATCCGATCGGATGCTGGTTTGTTCAAGATATTACCACCACCTACGGAGGAATGCGAGAGCATCACTTCGAAAGTGCCAGCTTTGGAGAACGTATGCGTTGGATCGGGCTTGTTGGAGAAACTGCCATCACCGAAGTTCCAAAGGTGGATCCCTTCATCAGGCATGTTCTCGACCTCGAATTCAACTGTGGTACCAGGGCAACCTTCGGTAACACTCGGCTTGATCGCGATGCTTTTGGCCGCTGTGGCAGCCTCTTCTTTCTTCGTTGTATTTGAAGCGGAAGCCTGATCGGCAGGTTTTGTTGGCTTTCCCGTGGACCGATCGGCCGATCGGTCCTTGATCGTCGCACGCACCGGGGTTCCCTTCACTTTCGGCTCGCTTTCCTCCGCTACCACTGCGACTTCTTCCGCAGAAGCATTTTCTTCGATCACTGGATCGATCGGATCTTTGGCGGTGGAAGCTTCGCCCGCTGTGTCCCGATCGGAGTGATCGTTCACATCGCTCACCATGGCGATCCCGCTGGAAGCACCTGTACCGGGATCTTCGTTCATGAGGTACCACACCGTGGTGGAAACGGCGATCGCGCCACCGAGCAACAAGGCGTAAAGGCCGGCGGATGTGTGCCGCGTGGAGACCTTGCCAGCATCGAGCCGCTTTTCCAACTGCGCCCAATCGGCCGAGTTGTAAGGCACTTCATAGGATCCCAGTGCCTCCTTCAGGGATCGTTCAAATGCATCCGCACCGTTCATCTTCATCTTCTTAATGGAGCCTCCGCTCCTGTGTAAGCAGTTTCTTCAAGTTGTTCTTCGCCTTGGCCAGGTTGCTCTTGGATGTACCCACGTTGATGCCGAGCATCTCTGCGATCTCCTTATGGGTCATTTCCTCGAAAACATACAAATTGAACACCGTGCGATAGGCCGGCGTCAATTTCTGCATGGCATTGATCACGTCGGCGGGCTTCAGATCCAATTCCAGATCATCGCTACTGTCCGCGATCACATCCTCTTCATCATGATCACCGAAATCCTCGATGCTTCGCTCCTCGCCCAGGAGCAGGTACGAATTCTTCGTTCTTCGAAAATGATCGATCGCGGTGTTCACCATGATCCGCCGGATCCAACCCTCGAAACTTCCCGTGCGGTTGAACTTCTCCATGCTGCCGAACACCTTTATGAACCCGTCCTGCAGGATATCCTTCGCCTGATCGGTGTTCTTGGTGTAACGCAGGCAAACGGTCATCATCTTCCCGTAGAAAAGCTCATACACACGCTGTTGCGCACGGCGCTCCCCTTTCAGGCATCCATCGATCACCTCGTTGAACACCTTATCGGGACCTTCCATGTTCATCCACGTTACCGTAAGACGTGGGTTGCCCCGTTCGGTTGCTGCGCGTTCGACCACTTTGGGTACACTATGAGCTGACAAGATAGCCATCCGCAAAGCCAAGACGCAAGGTGAGGCGAAAGGATGCCTGCGGTTCGAAAAATCGATCCAAGTTGCGCAATGTCATGCCGCTGCCACCATCGTTCGCTAATTTCGCCCCCCGATCCAATTAACCCGATCAATAGGATGAAAGTCACCGTTGTAGGAGCCGGTAACGTGGGTGCCACTTGTGCCGATGCCGTTGCCCGCTGGGAACTCGCCAATGAAGTGGTGCTGCTCGATATCAAGGAAGGATTTGCCGAAGGCAAGGCACTGGATATCTGGCAGACATCGCCGATCAATCTGTTCGATTCCCGGGTTACCGGATCGACCAACGATTACTCAAAGACCGCCGGAAGCGATGTGGTGGTGATCACCAGTGGCCTGCCCCGCAAACCGGGAATGAGCCGCGATGATCTGATCGCCACGAACGCTGCGATCGTAAAGAGCGTAACGCAGAACATCGTGAAGCATTCCCCGGATACGATCATCATCGTGGTGAGCAACCCGCTGGATGTGATGACGTACTGCTCTTACATCAATGCGAACCTGCCAAGCCAGAAAGTACTCGGCATGGCCGGCATCCTCGATACCGCGCGTTACCGTGCTTTCCTGGCGGAAGCGCTCAACGTAAGCCCGAAGGACATCCAGGCCGTATTGATGGGCGGCCATGGCGACACCATGGTACCACTCCCGCGCTACACGACGGTCGGAGGCATTCCCGTAACAGAACTGATCGATGGCGCGAAGCTCGACGCGATCGTTGAACGCACGAAGAAAGGCGGCGGCGAGATCGTGAACCTGCTCGGCACGAGCGCATGGTACGCTCCCGGCACCGCAGCCGCACAAATGGTGGAAGCGATCGTACGCGATCAAAAGCGCGTGTTCCCCTGCTGTGTGCGGCTCGACGGTGAATATGGCCTGAACGGGATCTTCATGGGTGCACCTGTGATCCTCGGCCGCAACGGCGTGGAGAAGATCATTGAACTGAAGCTGAACAAGGAGGAAATGGAACTTGTGAACGCAAGCGCCAAAGCCGTGAAGGAAGTGATGGACGTGCTCGACAACATGAGCAAGGTGACCGCTTGATCCGATCCTTTACAAAAAGTGAAGGCGCCTGCAAAGGCGCCTTCTTCATTTCCGATCGGTCCGATCATCTGCCGATCACCATCAGCCTTTGCGCTTTCGCTGGAACCAAGCCTTCATAATTCACGAAATAGATACCCGCAGGTGATCCTTCCATGGAAATTGTCGTTCTCTTACCTTGCGCCTTCGATCGGAGCACCTCGCGGCCGATCGCATCCCGCACGATCCAGGTTCCGCTCGCATCGCGATCATCAAGAAGCACCAGATCCACGAGATCGGTGGCCGGATTGGGTTGAATGCTGAATTCCGATCCGATCGAAGCGGTGTGATCGGAGATCGAGGCGATATTGTCGCTGCGCCAGAAGGAAAGTCCGCCGCGATAATTCCCGATCACCAGATCGAGCTCGCCATCACCGGTGAAGTCATAGAGAACAGGCCCGGTCCGGCTTCCTTCGAACAGATCGAGATACGTTGAATCAAGCAAGGTCCACGCGCCGTTGATGTTCCCTTCGATCCCGCCGTAATGGTAGATCCAGCCCGATTCCGATCCGAGGATCATTTCACGATCGCCGCTTGCGTTCTCGAACATGAACGGTACGGCGTGGCCGGTAACATTCCACCATTCCACCGTGCTCACCGATCCAAGATCCTCACCGGTCTGCGTCCATTGTGGTGAAGTGGAAGTGCCCGTGTTGCGGTAATAGTTCAGGTTGCCGTTGCGCTCACCGATGATCAGGTCGATCAACCCGTCCTGATCCAGATCATGGAAGATCGGGGTGGCGAACTGGCCTACATCGATCGGCGATCCGCCAGCATCGGGCAGATTCGCGGTCTGCAATTGGAACTGGGCCACGCCGCCAACGGGATCGTTGCGGAAGAAATGGATCCTGCCGTTGAGATCGCCGATGTACATATCCTTGTCGCCATCGCCATCCACATCGCCGAACGCCGGATACATCGCAGTTCCGATCCCGCTGGCTGAAAGGCCCATGTAATCTTCATCGATCAGATCGAACGCCGGTGCATTCGCGGTGCCGATGTTCTTCAGCAGCGCAAAACGTGCTTCATAAGTATTCCCGACCTGGAAGTAGCCGTGGTTCGCCACGATCAGGTCCATCAAGCCATCGGAATCGTGATCGAAAAGAACCGGAAGCGAACCTTCGCCGAATTCGAGCATTTCGTTCTGGAAAAGGTTCTCCATCTGCAGATCGAAGGTTGGATCGAGATCCTCCCCGATGTTCTGGAAGTACCACATGCTCTGGAAATTCTGGGCGAGTGAACTTGCGTTGGGACTTACGATCAGATCGCGAATGCCATCATTGTTCATGTCCTCATAATAAGCAGCGGGAAAAAGCGGAAGATCCACCGGCTGATCATACACGGGGAACAGGGTATCCTGAGCGGTCATCTCCGCGAGCTGCGCAGATCCATTGTTGAAGAGTGCGACCAGGTTGTTGTGTGCGATATCGCCCAATACCAGATCCACAAGTGAATTGCCATCCAGATCGAGCGAAAGGATCGAACTGCCTGCATGGGCGCGCGGCTCCTCGGTGAATTCAGCATATTCAGGCCTTCCCGGATCGGTGGGCATCTCCGGGTAGGGCACATTGTTCGAGCACGGATCGTTCAGTGTTACCGCATTATTGCTGAAATTCTCGCTGAAGGAACCCCAGCATTTGTTGCGCACTTCGTAAACCAGGCTGTCGCACGTGCCATATAATTCCATGCTCAGGTTCTTGTGATATTCCATATATGAACCGAGCAGGCTGAAGGTGAGCACGTCCATGTCGCCATCCCCATCCACATCATCGATCGCAGGAATATCCACCAGCGAGATATAGAGATTCGCGATCACCGAGGCCCCGGTGGACGTGATATAATCGGAATTCACGCGGAACTTCGTGAGCTCGAATGAAAGTTGTGCGCCTGAACTTGTATTCCTGAAAACGGAGAATCCGGCCTGTGAATAGGTGAAGATGTCCTTCTTTCCATCACAATTGAAATCGCGCAGCAACACCCAATCGTGCAATTGCGCGAAGGGGAACACATTGTCGTACGCACGCGTTACCGAATACGCATCGGTACCACTTCCGCCATTGTTGATCAGTGTGACGACCTTGTTGCCCGACCGATCGAAGAGGAAGATATCCTCCAGATCATCGCCGTTGAGGTCGATCGTGCTCACCTGCACGAAATTGAGCCCACCGGCCCATGCGAGCTGCAGATCCGCACCGTTATGCTGCACGGGGATCGATCCATCAAAAAAGAGTTGCGCCTCGCATGGATCGAACAGCGCGATGGCGGCGGAAAGAAGTATCGATCGGTACATGTTGTGGAAGTTCGATGTTGCAAAGGTGACGCTAATGTGGATCGGATCGGTGTTCACCTGCTCCCGCTTTCCCCGGACCGCTGTGCAAACCGATCGGCGGCAGCGCGCCTTGGCGCACGAAAAATGATCTTTCCCCGCATCGGTGTGGCAGCTATATTTGCGGCCATTTTTCACCCGAACCCCACTTTACCATGCAGAATAGAAGCGCGCTTTGGATCTTCACCATCCTGCTGGCGCTCGCATGTCTGTACCAGCTTTCGTTCTCTTTCTTCACGGGAAGATTGGAAAAGGTCGCTGAACGCGAAGCCGAATACAAGGCCGATTCAGTGCTCAATGCCACAGGCTCCGCCGATCTCGATCGCGATTCCCTGAAGATCGTGTTCGAGAACCAGTACCTGCGTGCGCATGGTGAGGAAAAGGTGTATCCGGTGCTGGGTTACACCTACCGCGAAGCGAAGGAAAAGGAGATCAACCTGGGTCTTGATCTGCGCGGTGGCATGGCCGTTACGCTCGAAGTGAGCATTCCTGAACTGATCACCAACCTGGCAGACAACAGCCAGGATCCGGCTTTCCAGACGGCGATGAAGAACGCCATGGCCCGCCAGAGTTCGAGCAGCGCCGATTTCATCACACTGTTCGGGGAGGAATATGCGAAGATCCCCGATCGCGGCCCGCTTTCGACCATTTTCTACACCCCCGAACGCCGCGACATGTTCGAGCGTGAAGGATCTGATACCGATTACCTGGCCGCCCTTCGCCGCGAAGCCCAAACGGCGCTCAACAATACCGAGCGGATCCTGCGCACCCGGATCGACAAATTCGGCGTGGCGCAGCCCAGCATCCAAAAGCAACAATTCACCGGCAGGATCCAGATCGAACTGCCCGGCGTGAAGGACAAGGAGCGGGTGCGCCGCGTGTTGCAGAGCACCGCCAACCTCGAGTTCTGGGAAACCTACGACAATACGGAGATCTACCCCATGCTGCAGGCGGCGAACGATCGCCTTGCCACGTTGAACGCTGCGACCACCTCACCTGACACCACATCCGCGACCCCGATCGACACCGGATCCGTCGCGATCGCAGATACATCACTGGCCGTTGATACCACTGCTGTGGATACCTCCCTCGCGGCTGCTGCGGATACCACCGGTCTTGCGGATACCACGACCGCCGCTTCGGAAACTGATGCGGATACCACGCAGATGGATGCGGAGGAATTCGCCAAGTCCAACCCGTTGTTCGCCGTACTCAACCCTTCGGTGTTCCAGACCACCGCCGGATCGGTGAACCTGGCCACCGGGCCTGTAGTGGGCACTGCGCGTGTGGCCGACACCGCACAGGTGAACACCATGCTGCGCTCTGAAGCGATGCGCGCTTCGCTCGGCCAGGATGTGAAACTGGCATGGGCCGCCAAGCCTGAGATCCGTGAGATCGACGGCCAGAACGTTCAACTGATCAATCTATTCGCGCTGAAGGTGCCGCGCGGTGGCGAACCGAAGCTCGATGGAAGTTCGATCGTGAACGCCGCCCAGGATTTCAACCTGCAAGGCGAAGTGGAGGTGACCATGAACATGAACGCCGAAGGTGCGCAGACATGGAAGGTGATGACCGGCGATAACGTTGGAAAAGCGATCGCGATCGTACTTGATGAACTCGTGTACAGCGCACCGATCGTACAGAACGAGATCGCCGGTGGCCGGTCGAGCATTTCCCTGGGCAGCGAGAACCTGAACAAGCAGATCCAGGAAGCGGATGACCTTGCCAACATCTTGAAAGCAGGTGCACTTCCTGCGCCAGCGCGCATCATCGATGAAACGGTGGTAGGTCCATCGCTGGGTGAAGAGAACATCAAGAGCGGCCTCCTCTCCTTCGCCGTGGCATTGATCTGCGTGCTGATGGTGATGATCCTGTATTACGCGAGAGCTGGCTGGATCGCAGATATCGCCCTCCTTGCGAACGTGTTCTTCCTGCTGGGGACCATGGCATCCATGCAAGCCACGCTCACTCTTCCAGGTATCGCCGGTATCGTACTTACGATCGGCATGGCCGTGGATGCGAACGTACTTATCAATGAGCGAGTAAGGGACGAATTGAAATCGGGCCGCATGCTCAAGAGCGGTATCGAGGTGGCCTATAGCGGCGCCGGTGCGCTCTCGGCCATCATCGATTCCAACGTTACCACCTTCATCACCGCGGTGATACTTTACTTGTTCGGTTCCGGGCCGATCCAAGGGTTCGCGACCACCCTGGGATTGGGTATCCTAACCTCGCTCTTCACGGCCATCTTCATCACCCGAATGGTAATGACCCGCCGTTTGGAAAAAGGAAAGCCGATCGAATTCTGGCGCAGCTGGAACAAGAACCTTTTCGATGGTGCCAATATCGACTTCATGGGGCGCCGAAAGATGTTCTATGCCATTTCGGCCGTGGTCATCGGTATTGGGATCGGATCGATGGTGATGCGCGGTTTCAACTGGGGTGTTGATTTCACCGGAGGCCGATCATATGTGGTGGAGTTCAATGAAACGCCCGATCTGGAACAGGTGCGCGGATCGCTCGCTCCTTTGATGCAAAGTGAGGACGGGCGCGACTATTCCCTGTTGGTGAAGACCTACGGTGGCGAGAAGCGGTTGAAGATCACGACGAACTACCTGATCGAACAACCGGGTCTTACCGTCGATTCGATCGCTGAAGCAGCCATAGCAGGCGGCCTTTCCCAGGTGGGTCAGTTCCATTTTGTCGGTGAAACAAGAAAGGTGGATCCCACCATCAGCGACGACATCAAGTATTCCGCGTTGACCTCTGTTGCGATCGCACTTGTCTTCATGTTCATCTATATCGGTATCCGGTTCCGCAACTGGCAGTTCGGCATGGGTGCGGTCGTATCTCTCGCACACGACGTGCTCTTCATTCTCGGCCTGTATTCGCTGCTCTGGGGCATGGTGGGTTTCTCACTGGAGATCGATGAAGCGTTCATCGCCGTGATCCTCACCGTCGTTGGTTACTCCATCAACGACACCGTGGTGGTATTCGATCGTATCCGCGAATACGTGCGAGATCATAAGCGGGAACCACAGGAAGTGGTATTCAACAAAGCGATCAACAGTACATTGAGCCGTACGTTGAACACCGGTGTATGTACCCTCCTGG
>JAEZDL010000083.1 GCA_023418095.1 Bacteroidota bacterium | reverse complement strand
TCCATACTTCTTCCTTCATTCATCCGCAGGCCGCGGTAACGGGCAACGTGATCATTGGCCGCGATGTGTACATAGGCCCGGGCGCAGCATTGCGTGGCGACTGGGGCGAGATCATCGTCGCCGATGGCTGCAACGTGCAGGAGAATTGCACGGTTCACATGTTCCCGGGCGTTACGGTGCGGCTGGAGCAGGGTGCGCACATCGGCCACGGGGCGATCATCCATGGTGCACACATCGGCCGCAATTGCCTGATCGGTATGAACGCGGTGCTCATGGACGATGTGGAACTGGGTGATGAATGCATCGTGGGCGCGCTTTCCTTCCTGAAGGCCGATAGCAAATGGGCTGCGCGAAGCCTGATCGTGGGCAATCCAGCGAAAAAAGTGAAGGAAGTGACCGATGAAATGATCGCGTGGAAAACGGAAGGAACAAAGCTCTATCAACAGCTGCCGAAAGAAATGTATGCCTCGTTGAAAGCGTGCGAACCCCTGCGCGAAGTGCCCGCCGATCGACCGCCGATCACCGCGCGCTATCGCACGTGGGGCGGAACGAAGGAATGATCGATCACATTTACATTTGGGCGTGCCGGCGCTCACCCCGCAGTCCTGCGGGGGCAGCGCCGTCGCGCTATCCGTTCCAAGTCCGCACTCCTCCGTCGCTTGCGGGCATTCCACTTCTCCCGCAGTACTGCGGGACGCTCACGCAGCCTCACGCACACAACTTCCCGGGGTGATCAACATGCACCGGTTGAGCAAGCTGGCCGATCGGTGCACACGGATCGGCGATCCGCCATCGAGCTTTGCCGCGAATGAAAGGCTGGATCACCATTCTGCTGCTCGTGCTCAGCAACACCTTCATGACATTCGCGTGGTACGGCCACCTGCGTTTCAAGGACCATGAATGGGGCCGTGGCCTTGGGCTGGCCGGCATCATCCTCATCAGCTGGGGCATCGCCTTCTTCGAATACGTGCTCATGGTACCCGCCAACCGTCTCGGCCATGTTTCCAACGGTGGTCCTTTCTCGCTCGTGCAATTGAAAGTGGTGCAGGAAGTGATCACATTGATCGTTTTCGTGCTCTTCACTTCACTGCTCTTCAAGAATGAAGCACTTCGCTGGAACCATGCACTGGCCGGTATCCTGCTGGTGATCGCCGTATGGCTGGTCTTCAGGAAATGAAAACCTGATCTTTCTCATGGATCGGCCGGCTCATCCTTTCGATCATTGCGTAACAAAGGCCATTTCAGATCCGTTCAAAGCCCACCGCATGTCAAGCTCACCGATCGGGCATATCATTCTTGTCGACGATGAGGACGATTGCAATTTCATCACGAAGCTAGTGCTGAAGAAGGCGGGTTTCCAGGGGAAGCTCAGCTGTTTCACCTCGGCACAGGAAGCACTGCGATCGCTACAGGGCGGTGCCGTGCCGGACATGATGTTCGTGGACATAAACATGCCCGGCCTGAACGGTTTTGAATTGATCGAAGCGGCGGAGAGCGAAGGGCTGCTGCCGAACGGATCCACTTCGGTGGTGATGTTCTCCTCCAGCAACCGGCCATCCGATCTTGAAAAGGCACTCTCCTTCCGATCGGTGATCGGTTATGTGGAGAAGGCGCTGACCGTAGAGAATTATGAACGCATGGTAGCGGACCATTTGCGACGGATCAACCGCTAGCTTTACGGCGTTCCACCACCATGAAGAAGATCTTGATCATTGAGGACGAGACCATAATCAGTTTCGGTTATCGGTTGCAATTGGAGCGCATGGGTTTCGATGTGATCGGCACTGCGCGCAGCTCCGAAGAGGCCGAAGCACTGCTGAAGGAGGAGAAGCCCGATCTGATCATCATGGACATCTACCTGAAAGGGGACAAGACCGGCCTGGAACTGGCCCATGAGATCCATGCCAGGGAACCGATCCCCATCCTCTTCCTCACGGCCAGCACCAAGCCGGAGATCATCGCCGCCATTCGCGCGCTTCAGAACTGCCAGTACCTTTCCAAACCGATCAATTCGGACAGCCTGGAGGACGTGCTGCAACAATTCGCACGCAAGGTTGAATGAACCCGGAAAAAGTCTCTGGCGCAGTCGCCAAGGATCAGGCGGATCGATTGCACAAGTTCGCGCATGACATGCGCAACCGGCTTTCAGGCCTGTACGAAGCACTGAAGCATACCGCTTCGGGAGATGCGGAGAAACAGGAATTGCTGGAATACGGGGAGAAACAATTCTTCAAGGCGCTGCGCGAAATGGAGGATCTGCTCGATGACCTCGGGGTGGATCGGAGCGTTCAGGACATCGCAACCAAGCGCGTGGACCTGACGGATCTCGTGCGCCAGGCCGCCGATGGTCTTCGTCATCGTTTCGAAGGAAAGGAACAGCCGGTGGATCTTCAGCTCGATGATCGGATCGAGGTGGCGGGTGATGATCGATATCTGCGCGATGCGATCACCGCACTGCTTTCCAACGCATCGAAATTCTCACCCCGCGGATCACGGATCGAACTTCGGACCCGTGTGATCGGCGACCAGGCGGAGCTCTGCGTGATCGATCAGGGTGTGGGCCTCACGCAGGAGGACCTGAAGGACATTTTCACGCGGTATGCGTGGCTCGGCAGCCGTACCACTGCAGGCGAAGCGCAGGGCCGCAACAACCTTTCCAGGGTGAACGGCTGGGTGAAGGCGATGGGCGGCTCGCTCACGGCGAGCAGTGATGGCATGGACAAGGGTTGTGCCTTCACCCTTCGGCTCCCACTGGCCTGACCTAGCTTTCCACCAACCGGCGTACCTGCTTGGCCACACGCTGGCCACGGTTGTTCACCGCCACCGAGAATTCCACCGGATCGCCCACGCGCAACTGGCTGAAATCGTAATCCACCAGATCGTCGTGGATGAAGAACAGGTTATTGTCCGGGAAACGGATGAAGCCATAGCCGTTGTGCAGGCTCATCACTTCGCTCCGGCGCCGGTCCTCTGGATCGTAGCTGGCGCCATTGCTTGATCCATCGTTCTCCTCCAGATCGCGCATGATCGGGGTTTCGCGCACCACGAACATTTCGCGCACCACCGGATCGTTCTCGCGCAACCCATCGTCGATCAGCTCGTGCATCTGGAGCGGGTAGCTCACTTCGTTCCAGAGATCGGTGCTGGTCTTGGTCGTCTGTACTTCGCCGCTGTCCTGGTCGTTGAACTCGAAATCCCAGCCGAGCAGCATCGTTTTGCAACCCAGCGCATGCAGCTTGCGCACCAAAGGCACGTGATCGCCATCAGAAGCGACCAGCGCGACCACGTCATAGCGCTTCAGCATGCACAGTTCATAGGTCTCCAGCGCCATCAGCACATCGATCCCCTTCTCGCGCTTGCGCCCCATGAGGTCCTTCACGGGCAGGTAGTGCGTTTGCACGTTGTTGTACATCAGCACATCATCGAACACGCGATCGTAGTAGAGCTGGTTGGGCTTCTCGTTCGCTTCACGCGCGGTGAACCGGCCGCGGAAGAAATGTGCATCGATGATGTGGCAGAGATTGGGTTGCGTATGCTCCTTCTCGGCCACCATGTGCTTTATGAAGTCGTGCAGGCCTCCGATGTGCAGCCTTCGCCGGTGCGGATGCACATAATTGTAGTAGTTGCTGACGTGGGTGAAGTAGCTCCCGTCGTAGAAAACGCCGACCTTCAAGGAATGGGAACCAGCAATAGATTCATTCATGGATCGCTAATTGTATAGTTGATGTTACAAATGTAAACCGCCCGATCGCTCAATGCCTTATAACTTTCGAGCCGTGTGCCGGCCGCTGCTCGCCCTTCTTTTCTCGTGCTTGATCGGTGCGGTTTCCGGGCAATCGCTCGCCAACGATAGTACTGCAGGCCTCAGCTTCACCCGATCCACCACCGTTCCGCTAAATGCCGTTATGCTCTTCGATCGGGCCATGGAGGCCTGGACATGGACCTTCGGCAAGGAGCCCGGAGGGAAATTGCTGCGCAACGATCGGGCCGCCGGGGTGATCGAAGGCACTGCCAGGGTGAATTTCCGATCGGGCATGTTATCGAACCGGGAGGAGACCATGGGCACCATTCAATACAGGGTGATCATAAATATAACCACCGGCGAGTGCCGTGTGATGATCAGTGAGCTTGAACATACCGGTAATCGCAGCAGTCCCAATGGCGGGATCCACGCCGGTCCGTTGGTCCGATCGGCGATGCCACCGCACCGGGTGCGCGGCATGGGGCGGAGCTCGTCCATGAAACTCTATGCCGAAGTGAAGGAAGTGGCCACCGCGCGGATCAATTCGCTGATGCAGGCCTTCGATGCCCGGCTGCGGGCGGGCGCAGCACCCTGAACGGGCGTAACCCTGCGCAGCATTCCACGTTCCAACGGGCAGCATGTCCCATTACCAGAAGCTTTCGTGGCGCAGGTGGCCGCTGGCCGCCGCCTTTCTCGCATCCATCTTCATCATCTACGGCATCACCCTCGTATCCCGCTCGCACCAGCTTCAGGTCTCGATCGAGCAACAGATCGGGCTTCTGGATGAACTGGACGTGATCGCCGGGGAATTGCGATCGCTTGGCGCGATCCATGCGAACGACCTGGGCACCGATCGGTTCGAATGGCCGGGCAGATCGAAGGAATTGCGATCGATGATCGCCGCCACCTGCCTCACACATGCTTCCGCGCCAGGGATGGATCGATTCCAGATCGATCTTCGGAATGCCCTGGATCGTGCTGATTCGGTGCATCGCCTGGCGATGAACGCGGATCTGGCCGGCTCGATCCGGCAGGATCACACTTCGGTGCTGCAGATCATGTTGCAGCAGGCAGGCCGATCCATCGATCGTGCCGCGCAGTCGATCCACCGCGAAGGACTTGCCGTGGATGGCAGGGCGTTGAGCGCGATCTGGTACGAAGCGCAGATCCTGGTGATCACCGCGTGCATGCTGGCCGTTGTTTTCGCCTGGCTCGTGGGTGTGAGCAACCGGTTGCTTCGCGAAAGCCAGTCGCATGGCCGGGAATTGATCGCTGCGAAGAAGGAACTGGAACGATCCAACGCGGAATTGCGCGCGACCATGTTGAGCAAGGAAGAGAAGGAGGTGATGCTGAAGGAGATCCATCACCGGGTGAAGAACAACCTGCAGATCGTGAAGAGCCTGATCCGTTTCCAGATGGAACAGGTGCGCGACCCGAGGATGAACGAGCTGTTCAATGAATGTGTGAACCGGGTGAGCGCGATGGCGCTGGTGCACGAGCAGACCTACCTGAGCAAGGATCTGGCGAACATCGATGTGAACACCTACCTCAGCCACCTCACGCGCGATCTGTGCCAGGCCTACACGATCGATACGGAACTGAAGCTCGACATACGCATCAACGTCGCGACACTCGGGGTGGATACGTTGATCCCGCTGGGCCTGTTGATCAACGAGATCATCTCGAACTCCCTGAAATACGCCTTCAAGGACAGGCGGCAGGGCACCATCTTCGTTCACCTCGATGGCAGCGGACCGAATTCGTTGCATCTGCGGATCGGTGATGATGGCGTGGGATTGCGCGACCGATCGGCGTGGAAGGAACCGAAAAGTCTGGGCATGGAATTGATCCACACCCTGAGCGAGCAGCTCGATACGCAGATCACGCTGGCGGAAGGCCCTGGTACAACGTACGAACTTTCCTCATTGAGGCTGGAACGGGCGGCGTAGTTCAACCATCCATCACACAAGTGAGAAGCTGGAAGCAGGATTGCGATCGCTGTTCGCTCTAGCTTTGTGGAGCATCCAGCCAGGATGTTCCACCAGATGACGACCACCCGCTTTTCCTTTGCGATCCTGATCTGCGCCACCCCGATCATGTGCGTTGCGCAGCCCACCGATCGAATGGCATATCCCGAAACGAAGAAACTGGAAGGTGTAGGCGATGACCTGCATGGCACCTATGTGGCCGATCCGTACCGCTGGCTCGAGAATGACACTTCCGCAGAGACCGCCGATTGGGTACGCCGGCAGAACGAGGTCACCGAGGCCTACCTGGCGAAGATCCCCTTCCGCAAGGAGATCGCAAAGCGGTACGAACAACTGTACGATTTCCAGAAGGTGAGCGCACCGATCAAAGTGGGCGACCTGTTCTTCCAATACCGCAACAGCGGCCTGCAGAACCAGAGCGTGATCTACGTTCGCAAGGGAATGGATGGTGAGGACAAGGTGTTCATCGATCCGAACGCGATAGATCCGAAAGGGACCACCAGCATCGGCCTGGCCGGTTCAAGCACCGATCACCGTTACATGGTGGTGAGCACGCAGCGCGCCGGCAGCGACTGGCAGCAATTCGAGGTGTGGGACCTGAAGGAGATGAAGAAGCTGGGCGATCGGTTGGAATGGATCAAGTTCAGCGGCGCGAGCTGGTACAAGGATGGTTTCTTCTACAGCCGCTTCCCCACTCCCGCGAAAGGGACCGAACTGAGCGCCGCCAGCCAGTGGCAGAAAGTGTACTACCACAAGTTGGGCGATCCGCAGGAAAAGGACCAATTGGTCTACGAGAACAAGGAGAACCCGAACCTTTACATGGGCGTGGGTGTTACCGAAGGCGAGGAGTTCGCCACGCTGTATGTGAGCACTGGCACCGATGGGTACGAGCAGTACTTCCATGATCTGCGCAAAGGCGGAATTCCAACGGCAAGCACGAAATGGATCCCATTGCAGCAGGGCTTCTCGCATAAGACCAGCATACTTGAATATGATCCAAAGCGCGATCGGTTGCTGGTGCGTACGGATGTTGATGCGCCCACCTATCGACTTGTAGCTGTCGATCCAGCGAAACCTGGAAAAAAGAATTGGAAGGACGTAATCCCCATGAAGAAGGATCTGTTGGAGAGCGTGAGCATCACCGGTGGAAAGCTTTTCGCCGAATACCTGAAGGATGTGACCACGCGTATCTACAGGTACGAGCTGGATGGATCGAACGAAACTGAAGTGGAACTCCCGGGCTTGGGCAGCGCCGGCGGTTTTGGTGGTGAGCGTGGCGACACGTTCACTTTCTACAGCTTCACGAGCTTCACCGATCCAGGTACGATCTACCGGTACGACATCGCGACGGGGAAAAGTGAGATCTATTTCCGTCCCGATCTGAAGTTCGATCCCGAACAATACGTCACGGAACAGGTGTTCTATCCCAGCAAGGACGGCACGAAAGTGCCCATGTTCATCGTGTACAAGAAAGGCATGAAGAAGGATGGATCGAACCCGGCACTTCTCTATGGATACGGTGGGTTCAACATCAGCCTGAGCCCCAGTTTCAGTACCAGCCGCATGATCCTGCTCGAACAGGGCGGCATCTTCGCGCTGGCCAACCTTCGCGGCGGCGGTGAATACGGCGAGGATTGGCACAAGGCGGGCATGAAGGAGAAGAAACAGAATGTGTTCGATGATCTGATCTCAGCGGCGGAATTCCTGGTGAAGGACCAATACACCAGTTCCGATCGATTGGCGATCGAAGGCGGAAGCAATGGTGGCCTGCTCGTTGGTGCTGCCATGACGCAGCGTCCCGATCTGTTCAAAGTGGCCTTTCCCGCAGTGGGAGTTCTGGACATGCTGCGGTTCCAGAAGTTCACCGCCGGTTTCGGCTGGGTGCCCGAATACGGAAATGCCGAAACGAGCAAGGAGGAATTCGAATACCTGCGGAAATATTCGCCGCTGCACAACCTGAGACCCGGTACGAATTACCCGGCCACGATGGTGATGACCGCCGATCACGATGATCGCGTGGTGCCGGCGCACAGTTTCAAGTTCATCAGCGCGTTGCAGGAAGCACACGAAGGGGAAAACCCGGTGCTGATCCGTGTGGAGACCGATGCGGGCCACGGGGCTGGCAAGCCAACGCACATGATCATTTCGGAACAGGCAGACAAATGGTCGTTCTTCTTCAAGAACGTGGGCTTCACGCCGAACTACGAATTCCTGGACAAGACCTTGAAGAAATAGCGATCAGCCCTGCAGGAACATCACGAAGACGAATGTCATGAGGAAGTGATGGAAAAGCAGGATCGCCGTGATCACAGTAAGTGCCGTCTTGCCGCTCTTGGGTAGCGCAGGGAACAATTTCTTGTTGTTCACCGCGATGATCGGCAATGGGATCGTGGCGAGAAGGAACGTGATCGCGAGTGTCTTGAAAACCAGTTCATCATCGAGCAGGCCGAAGAACAGGTGCGCATAATAGAAGCCGAAGCCCAGGAAGGATAGAAAGCCCAATCGGATGAACAACCTTGTTTCGGCCAGCATCTTTTGTTTCTGTTCCATATCCTAGACGCACGCTTTGAACGTGGTTGCCGGCCGGAGGGTTGCAAAGTTGAACTCAACCATCACGCCGTGGGGAACCTTTGCGTACGAACATGCGGATCATTGTGGATGCGGCGGTGGCACAACCCACGAGGAACACACCGATCGCGAACTTTCCGGGTACATAAGTGGTGATCTTCACGGCCGCGTCAGTGGAAAATGCGTCGGACCCGATGCCCTGGTCGATCGGATCGAGGATGAAGGATAGTATGATGATCGATGCGGCAAGGATCAACAGGGACCATTCGATCCGGTCGATCCGCCACCCAGCCGTACCTCTTTTGTAAAGTATGATCAATGCCAGCGCGATAAGCCCGATCGAAACGAGGCAGGGCGCCCACACCGGACCGACCCAGGGGATCGGGATAAGGAAGAGCAGATCCATCGTTCCCGGATCCGAGGGCCAGTCCAAGAGCATCTTCAACCAGATGTAATAGAACAGGTCCCAGATCCCGAAACCGAAGCAGAACCATGCGAAACGCTCGATCGCATACCGCGTTACCATCGCGCCCGGCGCCAGCAACATGATCATCGTGGCCACTTCGCGCACCACTTCCGTAAGCACCAGCCTTTCATCCATCGTCACCAGGGGGAAGTCGAAACCGTCAGGATAGTACAGTGCACGCAGATACACCACCACGGCGCTTTCGAGGAATGCCATGGCCGGGAAGAAAAGGATCATCCATGGAATGATCCGAAGATGCTCAGCCCGCATGACCGATCCCGATGTCTGCGACCACTCCGAAATGATCACTGCCGGGCAGTTCGATCCGCCGAAGTTCCGTGCAATGAAGACCAGGGGAAAGGAAGAAATGATCGATCGGGATCAGCGCGATCGGCCCGATCGCCGGCCATGTGCGCAAACCCGGGCGTGAGACCGGGCGTAATCCCGATCGGTCGCAGAAACGTTCGAAGGCATCATCCCAATGCACGGAATTGAAGTCACCTGCCACGATCGTGGGTTTGCGTGGATCAAGCCTGGTGGCGAGAGCCTTCAACTGATCGTTGCGCTTATTGAAATGATGGCGGCTGATCGGCGAAGTGGCATGCGCCGTAACAAAACCCACACGTTCCTCACCGATCATGACCGAAGCCTCGATCAGCGGTGTGCCATGCAATTCGATCACCTGCGTACCGATCAGCGGCAGACGGCTGAACAAGGCGATGCCGTAACAATTCGAACGTGGTTCGATCACACGATAAGGATATGCTTCCAGCCCTGCGGAAAGCGCTTCGGCCCAGGCACCATCAACCTCCTGCACCGCGATCAGGTCGGCGTCCGCGGACAGTGCCTGTGCGATCACACCTTCGTGGCGCTCGTTCGGTTGCAGCACGTTCATGTGCAGTATCCTCAGGTGGGATCCATCATTCCGATCGATCTCGGCCGGTGCGATCGGCGCCAATTGCGATGCGGAAATCAACATGCAGGCAGCCGCGCATACGCCGATCACGCGTGTCCGCTTGAAGAAGACCAGGAAGGCCCCCATTGCGAAAAGCATCGTCCATTGCCACATGAACGCGCGTGCCATCATGGTAAGCCAGGCATCGGGAGCGAACGCGAGAACGGTCGCGATCATCAACAAACACATCCCAAGTATGGTCAGCAGGAATGGCCGGATATTGATCAGGCTTGAGCGCATCATTTCTTCGGTATCAATTTTTCGATCGCATCAAGGTGCGCCTTGAAGGCGTTCATTCCAGCAGCGCTCGCTTTATATGAAGTGTTCGGGCGCTTGCCCACGAAACGCTTGCGTACATTCACGAATTTCAATTGCTCCAGTGCATTCAGGTGGCTCGCAAGATTCCCGTCCGTGACCGAAAGCAGCTCCTTTAGTTCGGCATGATCCACCCAGTCGTTCACGGCGAGCACCGCCATTATACCGAGACGCACACGGCTTTCGAATGCCTTGTTCAGCTTCTCGATCATCGTACCTGTGCAGCCGGCCGTTCATGTCGCATGTACATCAATGCGCCGTAGAAGATGTGGAGTACGCCGAAACCGAGCGCCCAGAAGAGAAGCCCGGCGCCGATCCAGAACGATGCGAGCAACCCGAGCACCAGCTCACTGATCGCAAGCCACCGGATCTCATCGAGCGTGTACTTGGATGCGTTCAACAGCGCAAGTCCGTAGAAGATGAGCGTGGCCGGTGCCACCAGCGCCGGCATGCCGTAGCGGATCAATGCCATGCAGAAGATGCCACCGGTGGCCAGTGGGATCGACAGGTTGATCAGGAGCCTTCTGGCGGAGGGGTCCCAAAGCCCCTGCCCTGTTCTGCGCCCGCGGCGCGCGGTGAACCATGCAGCACCTGCGAGCGCAATCACCAGCACCGCAATGGCCAACCCGCCGAGCCACCAGATATGTTCCAGATGATCGCTCGGCGATGCTGTGCCGTAGCCATCAGATACCAGGCGGTGCTCCTTCACGTAGCGTTGTGCGATCAGCGCACCTGCCAGGCCCACGGAACCGGCGATCACTCCGCTAAGCCCGCTCAGGCTAAGGAAGCGCGTGCTTCGTTCCATCAACCCGCGTATGTGCTGCAGTTCATCGAGCCGGTCGGTCTTGTGCATTGTACAGAGTACTTTGAAATGCAAAGTAAATGGGATCGGATGTGATCCGCAAGAAAAGAACGATCGATCAATGCATGGAAAAAGCGGCGAGCACGGCGCCGATCAGAACGGAAATGAAGCGCGCCGCCACGAACCGGTGCTCGGGCGAGCTCTCGAAAATGATGGTGGTGCTTATGTGCAGCAGCATTCCGATCGCAAGCCCGAGCATGCTGTGCAGGAAAGGCTCGCCCAGCGCGCCACTCGCCATGTGCCCGGTGAATATGCCGAGCGGGGCCGCCAGCGCGAAGATCACGAGCATGGCGATGCTGTTGCTGCTGCTCGCGCCCGATCGGGTGAGCACGGTGGCGAGCGCCACCGCCATGGGCATCTTGTGCAGCAATACGCCCGCCAGGAAGTGAACATCACCAGCCACATCGGGATCGGCGAAAGGCATGCCCTCGGCGAAGGAATGGATGCAAAGGCTGAGCAATGTGAGCAACGGAAGTGCCCGGCCGGTGTGCGAATGCACGTGTACATGACCGTGTTCTATCCCATGACTGAAGAACTCCAGCACCACCTGCAGCAGAAAGCCGCCAAGGATCCACAGGCCGATCGCTTCACCGGCCTCTTCATAAAGCTCAGGCAGCATGTGCAGGAAGACCACGCCCAGCAGGAATGCACCGCTGAACGAGAGGAGCAGCCGCATCCACAATATGCCCGGCCGCAGCCAGCGCACGAGCATGCCGGCGATCAGCGGCAGCAGAAAGAACGCGAGCGCCACACCTGCGATCATGCCATCGGTTTTTGCATCCACATCACGAATCTGGCCGAACTCTCCGGATCGAACGGAAGGGCCTTCGGGCCGTCGGTGATCTCGGCCAGTTCGAAACCCGCATCGCGGGCCAGATCGGTGAGCTCTTCCGGTAGCAGGGCCTGCACCTGTTCCACGAATTCGTGTTCCTTTCCTTCAGCTTTCACCGTTATGCGCTTCACGATCTTTCCATTCTCAACGCTGCGTACGACATTGAATTCAGCGCCATTCCTTACGATCCGTTCCTCCTGTACGAGTTGGGAGATCACCAGCGGACTGTTCATGAAATCCACCACGAACCTTCCGCCGGGCCGCAATGCATGCCATGCCGCTGCGAAAACTTTCCGATCGTCCTGCAGGTCATCGAAATATCCGAGACTGGTGAAAAGGCAACAAGCCGCATCGAACTCAGCCTGCGCGAAGGGTTCCCGCATATCGTGTACATGGAATTCCGCCTGCGGAACAAGCTTTTCCGCCGCTTCAATGCTTTCCACGGAAATATCGATCCCCGTAACTTTCATTCCTGCTGAATGGAACCAGCGGGCATGGCGCCCACGCCCGCAAGCCATGTCCAGCACCTTCGATCCGGGCGGAAGGCCCCACCGATCGAGCAGCGTTGCGACCCACGTACGCGCCTCATTCTCATCACGATGTCCGTAGAGAAGGGCGTACCATGGCGTGCCGAACCAATGCTTGTACCAACCCATGAGCGGCGGCGAAAGTAAGCTTCGCAGGGGCGG
>JAEZDL010000259.1 GCA_023418095.1 Bacteroidota bacterium | reverse complement strand
GCCTTTCCGTGAGATCGGAAAGGCCGCGCCATGGGTGCAAAGATAATGCTTTTCGGATCGAGAGGAACGAACTGCGTTCTGAACGGATCGATCGCCGAATTCATTCACATCCGATCAGGACAGATCGGTTAAAGAACGGTTCGAATTCCTGTAATAGGCGTAATAGAGATCTTGGATCCTTCAGGTGCGATCACACGTGCCGCGCAAGGGATAGCCGTGCTTTTGACGGCTGAGGACTTGGAGCCCTTCGATTTCGCTCAGGATAGACTCCTAGCCCGGTGACATCCTGCTTTGAGGCTGGCATGAGCCCAAATGACTTACTAACGATCGTTGAAAACCCGCGCCAATTCAGGAATTCCCGCTAAATTCGCGCAACACCGCGTGAACCCTTATCCGCGAGGGGATCCCGAACCTTTTCAATGAGCGAGACAAGTTACAGTGAAGAGCATATCCGGTCGCTTGACTGGAAGGAGCACATACGCCTGCGTCCCGGCATGTACATCGGCAAGCTGGGCGATGGCAGCAGTTACGACGATGGCATCTACATCCTGATCAAGGAGGTGCTGGATAACTGCATCGACGAATTCGTGATGGGCCACGGCAAGAAGATCGAAGTGAAGATCGAAGGCCCGCGCGTGGAGGTGCGCGATTTCGGCCGGGGTGTACCGCTCGGAAAAGTGGTGGATGTGGTGAGCAAGATCAACACCGGCGCGAAGTACGACAGCAAGGCCTTCAAGAAAAGCGTTGGCCTGAACGGCGTTGGTACCAAGGCGGTGAACGCGCTGAGCACTTATTTCCGGATCGAAAGCTACCGCGATGGCCAGATGAAGGTGGCCGAGTTCGATCGCGGCGTGCTGCGCAAGGATGAGAAGCTGAAGCCGACGCAGGAGCCGAACGGAACACGCGTGATATTCGAGCCGGACGACCAAATGTTCCGGAACTTCAACTTCCGCGATCCGCACATCGAGCGGATGCTGTGGAACTATTGCTACCTGAACACCGGCCTGGCGATCCACTACAACGGCCACCGTTTCCAGAGCAAGAATGGTCTGCTGGACCTGCTTACGGTGAAGATGGACGGCGAGCCGCTGTACCCGATCATCCACTTGAAGGGTGAGGACATCGAAGTGGCGATCACGCACGCGAACCACTACGGCGAGGAATATTACAGCTTCGTGAACGGCCAGCACACCACGCAGGGCGGCACGCACCAGGGCGCGTTCCGCGAGGCGCTGGCGAAAACGATCAAGGATTATTTCAAGAAGGATTGGGAGGCCGGTGATGTGCGCACAGGGATCGTCGCCGCGATCAGCGTGAAGGTGATCGAGCCGGTGTTCGAAAGCCAGACCAAGACCAAGCTCGGATCGCTGGAAGTGGAACCCGGCGGACAGAGCATGCGTTCGTTCGTTGGTGATTTCATCGGCCGCGAGCTGGACAATTACCTGCACAAGCACGGCAATATCGCCGAGGTGTTGCAGGCGCGGATCCTGCAGAACGAACGCGAACGGAAGGAACTAAGCGGCATTCGCAAACTCGCGCGTGAACGGGCGAAGAAAGCGAGCCTGCACAACAAGAAGCTGCGCGATTGCCGCATCCACCTGAACGATCCGAAGAAGGACGATCGGAAACTGAACAGCACGCTCTTCATCACCGAGGGCGACAGTGCCAGCGGAAGCATCACAAAGAGCCGCGATGTGAATTCACAGGCGGTGTTCAGCCTGAAGGGAAAGCCGTTGAACTGTTTCGGGTTGACCAAGAAAGTTGTTTACGAGAACGAGGAGTTCAACCTGATCCAGGCCGCGCTGAACATCGAGGATGGCATGGACGGGTTGCGCTACAACAAGATCGTGATCGCCACGGATGCCGATGTGGATGGCATGCACATCAGGTTGTTGTTGATGACCTTCTTCCTGCAATTCTTCCCCGATCTGGTGAAGAACGATCATCTGTACATCCTTCAAACGCCGCTCTTCCGCGTGCGCAACAAGAAGGAAACGATCTATTGCTACAGCGATGAAGAGCGCCAGCGCGCGATGCACAAACTCGGCAAGACCGCCGAGATCACGCGATTCAAAGGCCTCGGCGAGATCAGTCCGGATGAATTCAAGAATTTCATCGGTGAGGACATCCGTCTGGAGCCGGTGATGATCACCAAGGATGCACTCGTGCACGATCTGCTGGAATTCTACATGGGCAAGAACACACCCGTGCGTCAGGATTTCATCATCGAGAACCTGAAAGTGGAGAAGGACCTGGTGGAGGAGATGAAGGTGGATCCGGTGAAGATGATCGCAAAGAAGTTGGAGGAAGTGGAGGAAGAGATCTGAGGAATGGCGATCGCAAGGAAAGATCGGCAGCAGAACTTCACGCCTACCATGGCGAGAACTGTTACATGCTTCTTTTCAGTGATCATAGGTCTTGGCTGCATGGCGCAGACCACCGGCCAGGTGCGGATCATGAGCCAGCCTGATCAAGGCGTGCGCTACGTGCTCGATGGAAAGTACGAGATGAACGATCGCGAGATCACGCTTTCCGAAGGTGATCACCGCTTCGTGTTCTGGGCGCCCGAGCACCAGATGCTCGATACCACCATTTTCGTGATGGGCAATTACACGTATCAGCTGAACATCGCTTTGCAAAGGCCTGCTGAATACGTCGCCTACCGCAGTTCGGTGGAGAAATTCCAACAGAAGCAGCGGCTGCTGCGGATCGTTCCGCCGATCGTGGCCGGTGGCATCGGTGTGTGGACAGCGATCAGCTGGATCAACTATGGAAATGCGAATTCCGATCTGCAAGAACTTGCGGACCGATACGAGACCTCGTCCAACCCGGGAGAGATCATGCGTCTGAAGGAGACTGAGATCCCTGATGCAAAGGACAAGTTCCGCAGTGCACGCACGATGGCGTACGTGAGCACGGGGTTGTTCGTGGCATCGGCAGGTGCTGTCGCGTACATCCGCAGTGAACTGAAGAAACAACAGCCGCCAACCTACGAGGACAAGGAACGTGTTCGGTTCGAAGGCTTGGTGTGGATCCCGGGCGGTAACAACGGCACATGGGCAACTTCCATCTCGATCCCACTGCGATGAAAAAGATCCTCGCCCTAGTGCTTTGTTCGATCCTGCTTGCCGGGTGTTACAAGGATGACATCGATATCGAAAAGCTGAACAACAATCCGTTCGATCGGGATTATGTTGGTCCGCCGGTGTTCGAGTTGATCGGCACGTATGTGGAAGAGGTAACGCAAAATGAGACCACCACACTGCAGCAGGTGATCGAATTCCGGGTGAAGGAGGAACTGTTCCTTTCGCCGTCCAGCTATTCCGTGTACGTATTAGATCAAGCGATCAACGATCGTTTGGTGGTGCAGCCTGATCCACCGCTTTCCGATCGGTTCAAATACTACCGCATCGCGGCACCCGCATTCGGCCAGGAGGTATGCATTGAAGTGAGCCTTTGGAACGATCAGAGCGTTGCGGGTAGTGAAACGATCTGCGCCACTTTGTAGATCGGACAAGAAAAGAGAAGAATGGCAGACGAGATAGTGAACGAAGAAGGTGAAGTGAACGAAGAGATTCCAGCCACCAACGAGCATTCCAGCGGGATCCCGGGCGCTGGCGGCGGCAGTGCCTTCAGCGTGAGCGGCATGTACCGCAACTGGTTTTTGGATTACGCGAGCTATGTGATCCTGGAGCGCGCCGTTCCTGCATTGTACGATGGTTTGAAACCTGTGCAGCGCCGCATTCTTCATTCCATGAAGGACCTCGATGACGGCCGCTACAACAAGGTGGCGAACATCATCGGGCACACCATGCAGTACCATCCGCACGGCGATGCATCGATCGGCGATGCGCTGGTGCAATTGGGGCAGAAAGACCTGCTGATCGATACGCAGGGGAACTGGGGCAACACCCTCACCGGCGACAGCGCGGCCGCACCGCGTTACATCGAAGCCCGGCTAAGCAAGTTCGCACTGGAAGTGGCCTTCAACCCGAAGACCACCGAATGGCAATTGAGCTACGACGGCCGGAACAAAGAACCGGTTTTCCTTCCGGTGAAATTCCCGTTGTTGCTCGCGCAGGGCGGTGAAGGGATCGCCGTGGGCTTGAGCTGCAAAGTGCTACCGCACAACTTCATCGAGCTGATCGATGCTAGCATCGCGGTGTTGCGCAACCGCAAGTTCGAGCTCGTCCCTGATTTTCCCACCGGCGGACTCGCCGATGTATCAAACTACAACGATGGTGAGCGCGGCGGCCGGATCCGTTGCCGCGCCCGCATCCGCAAAGAGGACAACAAGACTCTGGTGATCACCCAGATCCCGTTCGGCACCACCACCACCAGCCTGATCGAAAGCATCATCAAGGCGAACGAGAAGGGAAAGATCAGGGTACGCCACATCGAGGACAACACGGCGGAGAATGCGGAGATCATCGTTCACCTCGCCGCCGGCGTTTCACCGGACAATACGATCGATGCGTTGTTCGCCTTCACCGATTGTGAAGTGAGCATCGCGCCCAACGCGGTGGTGATCGAGAACGACAAGCCGCGCTTCGTGGGCGTGAGCGAACTGCTTCGGAACAGCACACAGAATACGCTGAAGCTGCTGGAGCTTGAGCTGAAGATCAAGAAAGGCGAGCTCGAGGAGCAATGGCATTTCGCTTCACTCGAGCGGATCTTCATCGAGAAGAAGGTCTACCGCAAGATCGAAGAGGCGGAAACGTGGGAGCAGGTGATCGAATTCATCGATCGCGGGTTGAAGCCGCACATCAAGGAACTGAAGCGGCCGGTGACGCAGGAGGATATCGTGAAGCTCACCGAGATCAAGATCAAGCGGATCTCGAAGTTCGACAGCTTCAAGGCCGATGAGCACATCAAGCAACT
>JAEZDL010000140.1 GCA_023418095.1 Bacteroidota bacterium | reverse complement strand
CTTTTCGCGAGATCGATCGGCCGCACTGCCGATCCCAAAAAACGAAAGCATGCAGGAAGGTACCGGAAAATGCAAAGTGCTGGTGGTGGATGACAATGTGGATGGTGCGGTGACCTTGAGCGTGATCTTGAAACACATGGGCAACAGCGTGCGCATTACGCACGATGGGCGATCGGCACTGGCGGTTGGCGCGGAGTTCGTGCCCGACCTGATCCTCATGGACATCGGCATGCCTGGTATGGACGGCTACGAGACCTGCGAACGCATGCGCCAGGAGCCGTGGTCCGCCAACGTGAAGATCGTTGCGCTCACCGGTTGGGGGCAGGAAGAGGATAAACGCAAGGCCAAGCGCGCAGGGTTCGATCTGCACCTTGTGAAACCGGTGGAGCGGAAGACCCTGGTGGAAGTGATCGACCAGGTGTGCGAAGGCCGGATGAACGGCCATGCAGGTGGCCCGGGATCGGCCTCGAACTAGCGGATCTTCGACAATTTCGATCGCAGGGCTTCGATGCGCTGCTCGTGCGTGGAAACGCCCTTTTCCTTCTCCTGTTTCGCATCCGCTGAATCCGGAAGGGCACCGCTGTACTTGTTCGCCGTTGCGTTCAGCTTCGCCTCCTTTTCCATTATCCTGGCAACCTTCGATTCACCATCGGCAAGCTTGCTGCGGTATTTGGTGAGCTTCTTCAGGTCCTTCACATCGTTGGTGATCGCGTATTTCTGTTCCGCCCCGGCGATCTGCCCGAGTATGTCAGCGTTCTTCTTCTGCTGTTTGGTGCGATCGGCCTCCAATTTCACCAATTCGTTCTTCGTCTTCTGAAGATCAGCCTTCAACTTGTTCTCCTTCGATTCGCTCTTGCCCAGCGAAGCTTTCGCCTTCTCCAGTGCCTTTTCCTCTTCGGCGATCTGCTGTTCCACCATGGCGCGGTTGTACTTCACCGCCAGATCACGCACATAGGCCTTCGCTTTTTCCGCAGGAATGGTGTCCGTGCTGCGGAAGGCGATCGAGATCGCGGTGTTGCCCACTTTCTTGTCCTCTTTGGAAGCAGTGATCACGCGTACGGGTGAGGTTGAAAGCTCCGCGATGCGCACATCGTTGGCCGCGAAAGGTTCACCTTTGCCGATGACGCCACCGCCCGCAGTAAGATCCTTGCGCCATAGATCCAGCACTTCGCCACGATCCCCTTCAAAAACAGTGAACGTATAGGCCGGCAGGACCGAATCGCTGTAATTGATGGTGCCTTCCACCACGGCCAGTTCATTGTTCCATTCCAGTGCCGGTGTGGTGCGCTGTGCGTTCGTGCTTGCTGATGACAGGAACGCGGCAAAGGTGAGCGTAAGGATCGATGGGATGCGCATGTCGTTGGGTTCTATCGCAAATCTACCCGGTAATCCAACGCGAAGATCAGGTGGTGATCGGCTCCATGGCGCGCAATTCCGCATATACGCGATGCAGCGGCAGTCCCATCACGTTGTAGAAGCTCCCATTGATGTGATCCACGCCCACATAGCCGATCCAATCCTGCACGCCGTACGCCCCGGCCTTGTCCAAAGGCGCATATTTCGCCACATAGTAAGCGATCTCCTCGCGGGTAAGTGAAGCGAAGGTGACATCGGTGATATCGCTGAAACTGATTATGCTGCGCGTGGTGAGCATGCAAACCCCGGTCACCACCTTGTGTGTTCTTCCCGAAAGAAGCTCAAGCATCCGCCCGGCATCCTTCGCATCGGCCGGTTTGTTCAGCAGTGCGAGTTGCGGTGCCATGCCGATCACCACGGTGGTATCCGCGGTGATCAGGACCTGGTCTTCCTCCAACCGGCCGTTCCAAGCCTCGGCCTTCTTACGGGCGAGATGTTCGGCCACCTGCATTTCAGGCAGGCCTTGCGGCGGTGTTTCATCCACATCGGCCGAGGTGAATTCCACCGGTAGATCGAGGCCTTTCAACAATTCCCTTCGGCGTGGCGAGGCCGATGCAAGAAGCAGCCGCCATGGATGGATCGGGGGGGATTTCGGCTTGCGCGCTCGGGCCATCGGGATCAGTTGAGGTATGGGATCAGCAACGAAGATGCGACCGCCATCACCATCGCAAGCTTCATCATTGTGCCTGCAAGGATATGCTCTTTGCGCGATCGCGCGTGATAGGTGAAGCCCGCCGAGATCAGCAATGGCCCGATCACACACAGGCTGAAGTACCAGGTAACAAGGCGATCCGCCGGCAATATGATGCTTACCAGGTACACCCCGATCGAAATGATCAGGATGTAGCCGATCACCAGGGATCTGGACCATTGCATGCCCCACACGATCGGGATGGTGCGGCACCCGGCGGCCTTGTCGCCCGGCACGTCGGCCATGTCCTTCTGCAGCTCGCGCACCAGCGTGGCCATGAAGGCGAAGGCCGAGAACCCTAGGATCCAGTACCAGAGTTCGTCAAGCACTGGGACGATCTGCACGATATCGCCGCCGATCGAAAGTTCGCGCGGTTCGCTGAAAGCTCTTTGGAGCAACGGTATCTCATAGAGCCCCACGGTAAATGGGACCAATGCGGTGAGCAGAGCCACCAGGACATTCCCGGCGATCAGCTGCCTCTTCAACATCGTGCTGTAGGACCAGAGCGCTGCGATCGCGAACGCAGGAATGGAGACCAGCTGGATCATTCCGGTGCGCCATGCCACGAAAAGCC
>JAEZDL010000109.1 GCA_023418095.1 Bacteroidota bacterium | reverse complement strand
CTGCGACCGGCGATCCCAGGAAGCGCCAGTTGGTGTTGCCAGCGGGAATGTACCGTTGTGCGGTCACTTCGCCGATGTAATCGGCACCCACGCCCACGCGCCCGATGCGGCCCGTACCTGCGGAGTTGCTGATCAAGGTAACGTTGGCCGCTGATGCATCGAGAATGCCTTCCTCCAGGCCGAGCGTACCGCGGATCGTGATGTTGGATGATGCTGTAGTGCCCGCAGGTGTGAACAGGCGGAGGTTGTACAGATCGTAATTGCCCGCTCCACTGATCGAGGATGCCTGATCGGATACCAGGCGGATGATGCCCGTGGTACTTCCGATCGTTCCATCGTTCACCAGGCGCTGCCCGTGTATCGACCAATCGGCGCCTTGCAGCTGAAGCGCTCCACCCGTTTCCACGGAAAGGTCCTTCACATGCCCGGTGCTACCCGTGGCTGTGATCGTGTGTCCGTTCTGGATCACCAAGCTCACGTTCTTCGTCAAGGTCATTGGCACAGGTACACCGGTGCGCGTATTGCTCCAGATGTTGGAATCCTCACTCCCATTGCCGGTGCTGAAGAAGATCGGCTGGCAAAGCGTTCCGGCCACGGCCACATTATCGAAGAAGATGTCCTCACCTGCGGCCGTGGTGCGGAAGCGGATGCGCACATCAAGCGATGAACCTTGAACGTTCACCGGGAAACTGAACGATCGCAGGATGTTGGTGAGCTTGAGACCGTCGCCGACACCATCGAGATCGGTATCCTGCTGCAACCAACCATCCACGTAGGGATTCTGTTTGTGCGATCGGAAGGCGCCTGCTGTGAACCAGCCGGTACCATCCACATTCGCTTCGATCATCAAATAGTCGCGCTGTGCCGATGCCTGATCATAGTTGGCCGCGTTTCGCGCACCTGCAAGAAGAGAAATGTTCACCCCGCTCATGCCAAGGATGTCCAGACCGGTGAAGGTGATGGTCGCTTCAGCGTTCGTTGCGATCGAGGTGAGGCTGGAAGCGCCCATGCAGGCCGATCCATCCACCGAGGAAAGGCTCACGCCCGATGCCGACAGGAATGAAGCATTGTCGGCGCGCAGGAAATAGGATCCGGATCCGGCGTTGGCATGGGCCGCGCTCAATTGGTAACGTGTACCCGCGCCATCGGTCTCGAAACTTTCATGCAGCAACTGGCGGTCTTCGGTAAGTTCGTTCTGTATGGTGAGGGTGTATTTGCTCTCTGGACCGATGTATGGCGTGCCCGATCCACCGGTGATCCCGCTTATCTGGAAGATCAGTTCCTGATCGCCTGCGCAGGCACCGTTCACCGGAATGGTCACATACACCTGGGCGGAGGTCGATCCAGCAGGCATCGGTACGATCGTGCTGGTGAATCCTCCCACCAGGGAAGGATCGCCGCTGATGAGCTCCACGGTGATATCCGCTGGGTCCGCAAAATGCGGATTCATCAATTCCAATGGAAGCTGAGCGCTGCCGGCCAGTGAACCAACTGTGCCGGCATTGGTGGCGAATTCGATCCGCGATGAGCAGTCGAACGGTACACGGATGTTATCGAACCAGCTGCGTGTCGTGTTCACAGTACCATGGTTCCAGAGGCAACCGATGTACGGGAGCGAAGTGGAGGTATACACGGCATCGGTAACCGTACCTGCGCTCGTGGAAGCCGTCTGCGGATCGGGGAAGGTGACCGGGGCCGATGCATGGAACAACTGCCATTGATCGTTCGTGGGATCATAGGTGACCCGAACGGCCAGGGCCTGTGTGCTGAAGTTGCCTGCAGCGATCAATGTGGTGAGCACCGTTTCGCTGCTGAGACCGTTGCTGTAACGCACCAAACGCACCGGATTGGCGGTGCTTCCCGGTGAACCCATCACCACTGCGTATCCCTGCCCTTGCAGAAGATCTGCGCTGCTGCCGGCAAGCACCATCGCGATGCCGTGGTTGTTCGCGGTCATCCCGTTCGGGTTCAATGCGTTCTGCCGCATGTTGAACGACCACTCCAATACGCAGGGATTGTTGGTGAGCGTGGTCTCATACGTTCCCGGGGTGGATCTGGAAATGTATTCACGGCCGGCCACGTTGCTTTCCATGAGCAACATGTTCCCGGAGATGGATATGCCTGAAGGAACGATGGTTTCCGTTTCCGTCCAGCCATTGCCCACCGTGGAGCTGTTGGCCCGATCGAAATCATCGACCAGTTGTTGGGCATGGCCCCTCAGCGGCACACCGAAGCCGGCCATGATGGTAAGGAGGAGGAAGGCTCCTGACCCGAGTGTACTTTTCTTTTTCATTCTCGATCCGTTTGGTTCATCCAAGGGGCTGTACCATCAGCTCCTGGGCGGGGTCTTTCCGCCAGTTGTGGTTCAGGCGGTGCCGTTTCTACGAGGACCCGATCGGAAGGTTTCGCAACAAGGTGACCTGGAAAAGACCACTTCGATCGGCACATGCCGTAATTCGGATCGGTGTCGCTATCTTTGCAGCCGTTTTGCATTGGACCCGTAGCTCAATTGGATAGAGCATCTGACTACGGATCAGAAGGTTTGGGGTTCGACTCCCTACGGGTTCAC
>JAEZDL010000067.1 GCA_023418095.1 Bacteroidota bacterium | reverse complement strand
GTGAACCGGCCGTGGCGGTGGTCAATCGCGAAGTGGTCACATCGTAGCTATAACCGAACTTGAACTTCTCCGTGTGGAAACCGATCAATGCGATGAACGCATCGCGTGTGCGATACCATACTCCTGCTGTGATCGGTCCGTGGTCCACGTAAAGCCCGAGGTTCAATTGACGGAACGCAGCTTGTTGCTGGTATAGTACGTTGGGGGAGATCCGTGTGCGGGCCGATCCATATTTTCCCTGCATACCGATCGGGATCGCTGCTCCGGCATGGCCGGTGAGTTTCATCGGAAGTTTGCTCGTTCCCACGATCAGTGATTCGTTCGGCTCGGTAAGGTGGTGCGCGGCAAAGCCAACAAAGAAAATGTCGCTGTAACCGAGCACACCGGCGCTGAAATCGGCATTGCCAACTGTTCCACCACGCGGAACATCGTTCGTATTATAGATGAATCCGCGGCGCGGATCGATCTGATCGCCGAAGGTGAGCTTGCTCCAATCCAGTGATTTCTGGAAATAGGTGGCCTGGAAACCGACCTTGACGGAGAATTTCCGTGAGATCGCCTGCTGGTAGGAATAGATCCCACTAACGTTGGTGGTATTCAGCGTTCCGCGGCCGGCCTGATCATGTGTTACGATGAAGCCAAGGCCGCCCATCAAACCTTCAACGTGCTGATCGTAACTGGCGCTGGTGGTAACGAACGTACCCGAGAGCGCAGGCCACTGGTTGCGATAGTTCATCACCACGCGGGGGCAGCGTGCGGTACCGGCAAAGGCCGGATTGAGGTACAAGGGGTTGGCGTAGAACTGCGTGAATTGCGGGTCCTGGGCCTGCGCACTGAACACGCAAACCGCAGCCGCAAAGCCTACGGCCACACGCCTAATCGTGGATCCTATCATGCTGTTGATCGATCATATCTCCAGGAGCCGGCGCCAAGTATACGGATCAGTTCGCTTAACTGTTGCCAAATCGTCCAGCAATATTCCAGGAACCCCTCCGTTGGTCGTGTGTTCCACAACGCAAGGGTCGAAGGTAGTATTTTCGGCCGATCTGTTGAAAACCTGTTGAACCGATCGCATGAGAGCCGTCCATTTATTCTGTTCCGCCCTATTCTTCCTGGCCACCGCAACAGTAACTGCCCAGCGAGGAACGGAGCGTATCATCAATTGGTATGACGGCGATAAAGGTGCGAACGATGCCTCCGATCCTTCACGCACCACGGCACCGGAGCATACACGTACTTATCAACAACCTGCCACGCAGGCGAAACGGCCGGCTGCACCAGCCGATCAGAGAAGCAGAACACCGCAACCGGCTACTTCGAAAAGCAATTTTCCAGCGATCGGTGAGCAGCAGGTGGGAAGGGTTGAACCACCCGTCACAAAACTGCCCGCGGAACCGTTCGAAGGGGCTTTCATCGATGGCTCGCGTAATGGGATACCATTCTACAAGGAGATCATTCCGTTGCAAAAAGGCACCTTGGGTTTCTCGGCCTTCATACTCGATGCCGAATATGTGCGCTGCACGCCGGAGGAGATCGGTGAATGGGGCTCAGATGAGCGGATCGGGCAGGAACCTGAAATGTTCACCCATGTCGGCATGTACCGCAAACAGCCGCAGGGCATGATCAGTATCTATCCTTTCCGGCGGAACAGCACCAATGGCCAGTTGGAGAAATTGGTGAAATTCAGGCTTGAGCTGGCTGAAACAAAAGGTTCCGGTGCTGGAATACCAAAATCATATCCCGCCCAATCAAAACTGGCCTCGGGCGATTGGTACCGTTTCACCGTGACGAAGGATGGCGTTCATCGCATCACGCATTCGTTCCTTCAGGAACTTGGTGTGGATATGCAGGGCCTTCAGTCGGACCAGATCAATATCTATGGAAATCATTTCGGCCAGCTACCCTACCAGAACAACATCGATCGGCCTACCGATCTGGTGCTGAACGCGATACAGGTGAACGATGGTGGTGATGGCAATTTCGGGCCCGGGGATGAGATCCTGTTCTTCGCGAGCAACGCACATCGCTGGGATCTGGTGGATGGCCGTTTCGTTCACACCAAGCACGCCTACAGCGATTCCGCGAGCTACTTCATCGGCATCAGCATCGATCCGCCGAAACGTGTTTCCCCGGCATCGCTCACCACTGCCGACCCAACCCGCACGGTGACGCGCTTCAACGACCGGCAGTTCATCGAGAAGGATGTGATCAACTTGATGAAATCCGGACGTACGTGGTTCGGTGACATCTTCGATCTTGTGACCACGTACAATTACAATTTCGAAGTGCCCTACCTGGTGCCCGATGAGGAATTGACGCTGGAATTCACCGGCACTTCACGCACCTTGGGGATCAGCAACAGTAGCACATTCAATGTTTCAAGCGGAAATTCCTTCAATACCTCCTTCAGCATCACCGGAGTTTCGGGCAGTTACACGAATGCCCAATCAAAACCGTTCGACCAAAGCTTCAATTTCAATGCTGCGGGCAACAATCTTCCGGTAACCGTCACTTTCATCAAGCACGATCCGATCACCTCGGTGGGTTGGATGGATTACCTGCGGTTGAATTGCCGGCGTGATCTGCGCATGTTCGGCGATCAATTGATCTTCAGCGACCTGGAAAGCGTGGGTGCGGGAGAGGTCTCGGAATTCTCGATCGACCTTGCGCAGAACGTGGACCAGATCTGGGAGATCACCGATCCCACGGATGTGCGCCGCGTGGAATTCACGGCGGAAGGTGGTCAGAAGAAATTCCGTGTGAACACGGACAGCCTCCGGCAATTCATCGCATTCCGCAACGCCGGCTATCTCACCCCGGTTAAAGTGGGTCGCGTACCCAACCAGAACCTGCATTCAACGCCGCTCGGGATGGATCTTGTGATGGTGGTTCCGGTGGAATTCACATCCGCTGCACAGCGGCTCGCCGAACGCCGGATGAGCGAAGGCCTTTCGGTGATCATGGTAACACCGCAACAGATCTACAACGAATTCAGCAGCGGTGCGCGCGATGCCACGGCGATCAAGCGCTACATGCGCATGTTGTACGAGAAGGCCGGCGAGGATCCGGAACTGCTTCCCGATCACCTTTTGCTCTTCGGTGATGGATCGTACAACAACTGGAGTTGGAGTCCCGGCAACCAGGGTTACATTCCATCCTACCAGACCCGCGAATCGATCGTGCCACGGGATTGTTATACCTCCGATGACTACTTCGGTCTGCTGGATGACAATGAGGGCGAATGGACCGGTGATCTGGTCGATATCGGCATCGGCCGTCTTCCCGTGAATTCCCTCACCATGGCCAATGAAGTGGTCTCAAAGATCCTGAACCACGATCGGTTGCAGATGCTCACGGCCACCGGCGATGTTTGTTCCACCACTGGCGATGGTGGCCTGGTGGATTGGCGCTCGCAGGTACTCTTTACTTCGGATGATCAGCAGGGCGATGGTCTTGAAGGGGTCATCCATATGAACCAGAGCGATATCCTGGCGCGGCGGGTGGAGCAGGAGCATCCTCATTTGAACGTGAACAAGATCTACCTGGACGCGTACCAGCAGATAAGCACACCCGGCGGGCAGCGCTATCCGCAGGCCGC
>JAEZDL010000048.1 GCA_023418095.1 Bacteroidota bacterium | reverse complement strand
ATAGAACCATGCAACGCCTGATCCGCTCCTTCAACACACTTACCGACGAACTAAAGGAAATGCTGCAACAGCAGTTCCCCGATGGCATCGACAGCACGCACATAAAGACCGTGCCCACCGCCAAAGGCGAGATCCTGCGCGTGATCGAACTGCGCACAGATGATGCGATGTACCTGATCAAGATCAATCCCGAAAGCCGCGCGGAGATCGAGGAGTTCCTGGATCAGGAGGAACCTTCCACCACCAGCGAGGACAGTGAGGAAAGCACACCTGATATCGATGCGGATACCGATGATGAGGAAGAAGAGGAAGAGAAGGACGATGCCGATGAGGACGCAGACGACGATGATGATGATGATGAGGATGATGACGACGAAGAGGACGACGATTAGCCCGATCCAATGAAAGAGTGAACGAAGGCGGAGCGATCCGCCTTCATTATTTCTGTATCTGTAGCGATCCAGCGACGATCCGCCACTGCCCTGAATTCTCCTGCCATACCCGCATGTAGCGGAAAGTTCCTTCCAAAGCCGAGCCTTGCAGGATGCCGGAGACACGCGCAAGCACTGTACATACTGCGATCGTTGGAGCGGACACGTTGATCTTCGTGTCGAGCGGTTCAAATGTGAGCACCTTCATCGATCCATCCCGGTGCATGCGCAGATCATCTTCCTTTGTGAACAGATGGCCATTCGGGCCGCTGAAAAGAAGATCATCAGCGATCAGTGCATCGAGTTCATCCACATTCGATTCAAGCTGCGCGCGATATAAGCGTTGCTCACATTCCTGGATCTGTTCCTCGATCGGCGTCACGGTGCGAACATAGCCAACCGATGGCGGCCAAATTCCGATCGAAGGAAGTGAACGATGAAATGCTTCGATCTAAATTGGTGCCCACACTCCCACCCCATGCCACTGCAGGGCCGCTTCCACCTCGCGTTCGCGACCACCGATCTGAAACGGATCAAGGCGTTCTATGGAAAATTCCTTGGTTGCCCGGAAGGGCGAAGTGCCGAGACATGGGTGGATTACGACTTCTTCGGCCACCAGCTCACGATCCAGGAGGTTCCCAAGCTGATCAAGACAGCACGGATATACAATCCGAAAAGCCACGTTCCGAGCGATCACTGGGGTATCGTTCTATCACTCGCGGATTGGCGTAAGATGCGCGACAAATTGAAAAAGGTCGGTTATCCATTTTTCATTGAGCCCACGGTGGTGATGAAGGGTGAAGTGGGTGAGCAGCGCAGCATGTTCATTGAAGATCCCGATGGCCACGCGATCGAATTCAAGGCGTTCGCCAACGATGAGGATCTGTTCCGGCGCGAATGACCGTGCAATTTTTCCCGGCCCGGTGCGTATTCACTTCGCATCGTAAATTGGTGAAGTATCACGCGTTGCACGCACCGGCATCTTCATGATCCGCACGCTTCTTCCGATCTTTTTAACGCTCTTCGTTCTGGTCGCCGAAGGACAGATCGTGATCAACGAAGTGTGTTCGCGTAATTCGGATTCCTTCGAAGATGAATCCGGTTCCGATCCGGATTGGATCGAGTTGTTCAACGCCGGCGCTCAACCGATCGACCTATCGATCTTTCATCTCAGTGATCGGAATGATGATCCGCAGAAGTGGCAATTGCCGCCGATCGTGATCCAGCCTGGCGGTCATGTGATCCTTCTTTCAGGCGATGAAGATGGATACTTCAATTTCGGTATTTCGGGTGATGGCGAATCGATCCTGCTCTCGCAGAATTCGATCGTGATCGATCAGCTCGATGTTCCTGAATTGCATACCGATCATTCCTTCGGACGCACGCCGGATGGTCTTCGTGTTTTCGATCAGCCTACACCTGGATCAGCGAACACGACCACCGCTTATCTCGGCTATGCGGAAGCGCCTATCCTTTCGCCGCCACCTGGGCTTTACAATTCCGCCATGAACATTTTGCTCACGGGTGGAACTGGTTCAACGATCCATTTCTCAGTGGATGGAAGGGATCCTTCGATCTCCGGGCAGATCTATTCATCTCCGATCCAGATCCAGCAAAGCCGCGTAGTCCAGGCATTCGCCACTGCACCGGAAAAACTTCCTTCATCACCGATCGGTGGCAGTTATTTGATCGGCATCGATCATGATCTTCCTGTGATCTCGATCTCCGTGGATCCCGACAGCATGTTCCACGAGGAACTCGGGATCTACATGCCCGGACCGGATGCGGATACCGTGCCACCCTACTGGGGCGCGAACTTCTGGGAAGGAAAGCACATTCCTGCCTGGTTCGAATTCCACGAAAAGGGTGCGCGGCGGATCGCGCAGAAGATCGATCTGCGGATTCAGGGTGGAAGTTCAGCTCGGCCAAAGCCACAAAAGCCACTGCGCCTCACCGCACGCAAGAAATATGGTGCACCGCGATTTGAATATCCGGTCTTTCCTGAACGGAACGCAGCGCAGGAACACAAACAACTCGTATTGCGCAATTCGGGTGGCGACTTCTGCCTCGCGAATTTCCGTGACGGCCTCTTCCACCAGATCGCGCTCCACAACGGCTTGGATATCGATGTGCTCGCATTCCGCCCCACGGTGGTCTACATCAACGGAGCCTATTGGGGCATGATGCATCTGCGCGAGCGGATCAGGACAGACCGGCTCACACAGGGTTTCGATGTGGATGAAGATGAAGTGATCCTGCTGGATGGAGAGAACGACATCGTTCAAGGTGACACCATGCCGTTCTTCGAGCTGATGGAATACATCCGGATCAACGACATGAACGATCCGATCCACTTCGCCCATGTGGATTCACTGCTCGACCTGAAGAGCTTCGTTGATTATTTCTCGCTCGAGATGTTCGCCGGCAATGTGGATTGGCCGGCGAACAACATCAGATACTACAAACCTTCACTCACGCAGGGAAAATGGCGCTACCTGCTGCATGATCTTGATGCGACCATGAACGTGGCCGGTTACATCCCGATGGACATCGACATGTTCCATCTGGTGTTCGTGCTGCGCGAGGGGTTCGTGCACAGTGAAGTATTCCAGGGCTTGCTCATCAACGATGAATTCAAGCGCGGGTTCGTCAACAGGCTCGCGGATCTAATGAACACCGCGTTCAGCCAGCCATCATTCCAACATGAAGTGGATCTGATCACCGGTGCGATCCGATCGGAGATCGAAGATCATTTTGCGCGTTGGGATTGCTGGTTCCCGGTCTGGGAGCTGCATGCACATGGTCTGATCCCTGAATTCGCGCGCGACCGCGCAGGATTCATGCGGGAGGACATGATCGATCACTTCGTTTTCGCTGGCGCGTCCGATCTGCGGTTCGAAGTGTTCCCACCGGAAGGCGGATCGATGCGGATCAATACGATCACACCGGAGATGCCTTTCAACGGGGTCTATTTCAACGGGAACGAGATCGATCTTTCGATCGAAGTCGCGTCCGGCCATCAATTCGATCATTGGGAATACTCCGCCGAAGAGGACTTCATCGATCGGTCGATCCATCTCCGAAGGAATTTCCCGGCCAGCGGAAAGATAACCGCCGTGCTGCGGCATGAAGGAGAAGGGATCACCATGTGGCCGAACCCGGTGCGGGACCACTTGACAGCTTCGTTCAATTCCGCCGGTGAACAGGCCGCGATGATCACGGTGAATGATGCCCGGGGAAGACAGCTGGTCGAAGAAGCACGCGCCTTGCGCGATGGTACGAACCGGGTCGAATTGGACCTACAGGATCTCCCTGCCGGCATGTACATGATCTCGGTCACAAGCGGCAGCGACCGGCGATCCGCGCGCTTCCTGAAGATCGGGACCGATCTCTGATCACCCAGGCGGTGATCGTGTGGCTAACTTCGTTCCTTCATCAAAATAAGGTTGCATCATGATAAATAGGAAAGCGAGCGCGAGCTGGAGCGGCGAACTGAAACAGGGAAAGGGCACGATGTCCACTGGCAGTGGCACTTTGCGCGATACGCAGTTCGGCTTCGGCAGCCGTTTCGAGAGCGGTACGGGAACAAATCCCGAGGAATTGATCGGTGCTGCGCTGGCAGGCTGTTTCACCATGGCGTTGAGCAATTCCCTAAGCCAGGCCGGACACGTGCCCGATGAAGTGAAGACCGAGGCCCGGGTGGAAATGGACAAGGTCGGTGACAAGATGACGATCACCGGGATCCACCTTGAGACCACGGGCCGTGTGGCCGGTGTGGATCGAAACACGTTCGACGACCTGGTGGAGAAGACGCGAGAAGGCTGCATCATCAGCCGTGTGCTCAACACCAAGATCACCGTGAACGCAAAGCTGTTGCAGGAGACCTCGGCGTAAGCAGATACATGTATGCGGCCGGATGCGCTCCTGGAGTGTCATCCGGCCGTTCGCATTGTAAGTAGTTAACACCGCTGTTCCGGGAATTCTCTCTAACTTGACCTCATGTTCAAGTCACTCCTGCCGGCTGTTGCCGCGTTCGCGTTCATTTCCTGCCAGAACGATGGCGGTGGAGAAGGAACAGGCGTACCTGCTTCCTCGAATTCCGCCGCCGATCCATCGGTGAATACGTTGCCGATGAACACGCCTACCACGACATCGAGCTCACAACCCGGCACCACTGCCGCGGGCTTGAATCCGCCGCACGGTGAGCCCGGTCACGTATGCGAGATCCCTGTGGGCCAACCGTTGGATGGATCGGGATCGGCGGGCGCTTCACCCCAGGAGATCACCATCGATCCATCCACCTTGAACGGCGGCACCACGACGATAACCCCTGAAATGACGCAACCCGGCGCAGTAAGTACCACCGCGCCCGGCATGAACCCGCCGCATGGCGAGCCGGGACACGTGTGTGAGATACCGGTGGGCCAGCCGCTTCCTTAGCGCGAAATTCATTCAGCAAAAAGCCCGATCCTGCGATCGGGCTTTTTGTTGCCGCAGTAATTGCCGAGTTCACCTCACCACGGTAACATGTCCGGTGGTGTTCACCACTTCATTGGAGCACACCGACCGATATTGCAATTGATAGACATAGACGTCCTGCTTCACTGTTTCACCATCGTAGAACCCATCCCAACTGGGTGGTGAATCCTTGGTATCGAAGAGCAATTCACCCCAGCGGTCGTAGATCGTGAGGCGCGCCTCTTCCTCACCATGGCCGTAGATCGTGAAAAGATCATTGATACCATCACCATCGGGCGTGAACGCATTGGGCGCGAACAACTGCGCTTCAGCATCGAGGGCTTCCACTGTGAAGGTGCCGGAATGCTGGCAGCCATTGTCATCAGTGACCGCAAAGGTGTAATCACCCGGGCCACGCACGGTCTCTGCTCTTCCGATACCGCCCGTACTCCATGAATACGCGACGCCTTCGATCGGAACCGTGAGCGGCACCATCGCGTCCGGACAGGCGGCGATGCTGTCGGTGATCTCCATCCTTTCCACCAACGGTATGGTGATGTCCGCGGTGCCGGTGCAGCCATTCGCGTTCTGCACCGTCACGCTGTAGGTTCCTGGTTCTTCAATGGTGATGCTGTGATCGGTGGAACCGTTGCTCCATTCATACAGGCCGGGCGTGGCGCTGGCATCGAGCGTTACGGCCGATCCTTCACACAGCACCGGGGATGATAATTGCACCACGGGAACGCCATCATCCACCGCGATCGGTATCACGCTGATCTGCTGGCCGCCGCACATGGTATCGATCAGCATCAACGATACGTTGTACACGCCTGGCGCAGTGAACGCGTGCGTAACGTTCAGATCGCCGTATTGTGTTCCATCGCCCATGTCCCAGATCCATTGCACGTTCTGCGCCGGGCTGTTGTTCGTGCATTCGATCTGCATCACGGAACAATCACCGATCTGCTGCACCGCCATCTCGATATCGAGTGAAGGTGGCGCAGGTACTTCGATCTCGACCATGGCCGTATCCGGCGGAAGACAACCCGAGCCTTCGGTGGCGATCAGCAGGATGGAATAGTTGCCGGGCACGGTGTACAGATGATCGGCGTTCGGTGTATCGAACGTGGTGCCATCACCCATGATCCACGCATAGCTGATCCCGCTGCCCGTACTCGTGTTGGTGCAATTCACCTGAAGCTCGCCACACCCACCGCTCTCTTCGATCTGGAACGATGCCGCAAGCTCAGGCAAGGGATCCACGGTGATCGCCATGGTCTCGGTATCGGTGCCGTTGCAACTTTCCGGATCGCTCACGGTGAGCGTGATGGAATACTGCCCGGGTTGATCGTAGGTGTAGGCCACTGCTTCACCCGGAAGAATGTCGCCGTTCCCCATATCCCAGCTCATCTCCGCCGGATCGCCGGTGGACGTGTTCTGGAGCACGACTTCCATGATGCCACAATCCTGGCTCGTTTCCACATCGAACGATGCTGTGATATAAGGTGGCGGTGCGACCTCGATCTCCTGCATCGTGGTCATCGGATCGGAACAGCCACTGTTATCCGTGACCGTGAGTTCGATCGCATATACGCCTGGATCGGTATAGAGGTGTTCGATCTGCGGATCGGAAAGTTGAGTGCCATCACCCAAGGACCATGTATAGGAAACGTTATTGGATGTATTGGCCGTGGAGGCCTGCACCGTGGTGCCGTTGCAATCGGAAGTCTGCACCAGATCGAATTCCGCCGTCACCGGTTCCACGGGTGCAACCGTGATCGTTACCACCACCGAATCGGGCCCGGAGCATTCCATCGGATCGAGGCCGTAGAACCTGATCTCGTATTCACCCGGCTCGGTGAAGGTGTGCTGCATCTCCGGCCCGTAGTATGAGAAATTGTCGCTCGTCCACCAGATGTACGTAAGGTCGTTGCCGATGCTCGTATTGGTGCAGGAAACCGTGGTCTGTCCACATTGGTACTCCTCCACCAGATTGAAGGAAAGATCCATGAGCAACGGCATCACCACCTGCACGGTCACCGAGGCCGAATCACTTCCACAACCTGCCGGATCGCTCACGATCAACGTAACATCATACTCCCCTTCCTGTGTGAATTGGTGATCGAAGTAGTTCCCGTTGAACTGTGCGCCATCGCTGGTGATCCAGGTAAGTTCATACGGTCCCGGGTCGCTGATCTCGCCGATGAATTGTCCGCCTTCGCAATTATCGATCAAGGTGTGATCGAAAACCGCCACCGGCATGGTCGATCCGTTCACAAGGATCGCCTGTTGCATGGTATCGTTCGGCACACAGCCGTTCAGGTCCTGCACGATAAGCTGGAGCATGTACTCACCACCATCCTCATAGAAGTGTTCGGCGGTGGAATCCGTTGAAGTGGATCCATCCCCAAATGACCATTCATACGCCAGATCGTCGCCACTGCTGAAGTTGAGGCCGGTGAGCGTTGTGCCTTCGCACGAATCATCCAGTTCAACCGCGAAACCGGCGTTGATCGGCTCAGGTTCGGCCACGTATACCGGCAGGTAGAACGGGATCGGTGCGGCACAGCCCGCCGGATCGGTCGCAGAAAGAACGATCGAGTAATAGCCCGGTTGATCGTAGGTATGATCGATCTCGAATCCGCTCAGCTCATTGCCATCGCCCATGTCCCAGCTGTAGACCAGATCGGCGCCACCCGGGCTGAGATTGGTGGTCTGCACTTCGGCCGTGGCACAGATCTGTTGCACATCGGCAGTGAATTCCAAGGTATCGGGGATCGGCTCTTCGATCACCACAGCCCACGTGAGCGTATCCGATCCATTGCATGTTTGCGGATCGAAGGCGATGAACGTGATCGTGTAATTGCCCGGAGCTGTATAGGTGTGTTCGATCTGCGCTTGTTCAACGATCGTTCCATCGCCCAGATCCCACTGGAAGGCCGGGGCGACACCAGTGCTGCTGTTCACTCCGGTAACGGTCTGCTCACAGGTACCGGGCGGGGTGATCTCGGCGATCGCCTCCACCAACACCACATCGGTGACGACCTGGATCGGTTGTGCGATCGAATCGGGCTGGCTGCAACCGGTGGGATCGGTAACGGTGAGTTGCACGGTGTAGTTGCCGGGGGATGGATACATATGCACAACGTTCGTATCGGTGTACACCGTGCCATCACCCATATCCCACACGTATTGCGCGACCCCGGCCGTGCTCGTGTTCGTGAATGATACTTCCTGGACGCTGCAGCCCGGATCCTGATCACTGGTGAAGGAAGCTTCCACAGGTGTGGCCTCACCGATCGTGATCTCGAAATGTACGGTGTCTGCGAGGTTGCACGCCATGCTGTCCGAAGCGATCAAGGTGACCGTATAGTTCCCCGCCTCTACGTAATTGTGTGATGGCTCAAAGGCGGAAACAACCGCCGTTCCGTCCCCGAAATCCCATGTCCAATCCGTACCCGTGCTCGTATTGCTGAACTGGATCTCGATCGGCGCGCACCCTTCGTTGATGGGACTTGCACCGGCGGCGGTGACACCGGCCACCTGGAAATCGATCTTGAACACGCCGATATCCCACGAGATCGCCTGCGTTGGAGCGAACGCCCAATTGGTGGTGGCCATGCTGTTGCCGCTGGCACAAACACCTTGATAAACGATCCCGTTCTTGTCGAACCGGCTGGTGCCTCCATCAACGTGGTTGCCACCATAGTGCGAGCCGAATACAAGTGCGCTCATATCAACGTCGAACGCGGCGAGGTAGAACGATCCGTTGCTCGCGAGCGCATCGGATGAAAGCGGCAGCGTGGAAGCCCCCGCACCATAGCCTGAAACATAGATCTTGTCGCAATTGTCCACCAGGAAGGCCACCGGTGTCATCGCTGTGTTGAAGCCTGTCCCGAAAGAGGTGGAAAGCAATACTTCGGTAAGCCCTGGATCGAACTTCGCGAGGAAGATCGTGCCGTCCGGTTCACTGAACACATCCGCTGGTTGGATCGTGATGTTTCCCTGTGTTTGCCCATAGATCCAGAGATCGCCATTGGAATCGGTGTCGATGAAGTACGGCCGGTCCATATTGGTGGTACCGAAGTAGGTGCAAGCGACCAGTTGCGAGCCGTTGTTCGCGATCCGTGCGACGAATCCATCCTGCTCACCCTGAAATACCGTTTGATAAGCGCCTGCTGTGGTAGGCAGATCGGTGCTGAACGTCTGCCCGCAAACGACAACTTCATTCCCGATCGTGCGTATGCCGAAGGCCCCATCGTTCTGCGATCCGCCAAGGAAGGTGCTCCAGAGCAGATCGCTGCAGGTGTTGTTCATGGAAAGGATCACCCCATCCTGCATCCCACCGTGCGTGGTTTGGAGGGCGCCGGGCGTAACTGGCATGTCCGGAGACCGGCTGAAGCTCGCGACAAGAATGTTACCACCACCATCCACCAGGATCTCGCCACGATACTGCTCGCCATAGTTGCCGGCCATGTTGTTCGCCCCATCCTGTTCTGTCCCACCCAGGTAGGTACTGCCGATCAACGATCCACCATCCTCGGAGAATACCGTGATCACCATGTCGGTCGATCCACCATTTTCCGGTTGGTAGGCTGAAGCCGTGATCGGATAATCCGTGGACATCGAAGAGCCGAGCACACAGAGCTGGCCTTGCTGGTTCACGATCAGGCTATGCGGCAGATCCTCCTGGCCACCGCCGAGATAGGTGGCCCAGATCAATTCGCTGCCATCCGGGTTGATCTTGCTCAGGCTGATGTCCACATAGCCACCACCATAGTTCATCTGAAAGGCACCGAGGGTGGTGGGATAACCCGAGCCGAAGGATCGCGCTCCCGTATAGATGTTCCCTTCATCATCGTAAGTGGCACAATGACCATAATTGCTGGCGCCAACAGCACTGGAATAGGTCGCCGCGATCAACTCCGGATCGATGATCACCTTTCGCGATGCATCATGACCGGTAAGATCGAACGTGAGCTTTCCATCGGTGAGCTTGAACGCATTTTCGATCGGTTCACGATCATCAGCGTAATAGGTGAACGGGGAAAGTTCCTTCACTTCACCCACTGAAGTGCTCAGCACCAATTCACCGGCTTCCGAGATCCGCATCCCATCCAGCCCTTCGAAGGAGAGCGCGATCATTGATGGATCGGCGCCTGGATGCACCACGATGTCGTATTTCAGGTTCCCATTCCCACTTCCCTGGAAGACCATATCGATCCCCGGCCATACTTGTTCGTACGTGATCGAACCGAATGAACGCACATCGCTTCGCCATGACGAAGGATCGTTACCGAGAAAATAATTCCTGGATCCCTTGTTGATCTTCCCCGGCCTCACGATCGGGTGGGCCGAAGCGCCATCGAACTTCATGCGCCATGCATGGCCCGCGAGCATCACTTGTTCCCGTTGATCCGGCGGAAGTTCAGCTATATCATGCATGATGTCGCTGGCATCTTCCTGAAGCTTGATCCATGTGATCCCGTCCGCCTCGAGGAAGAGCGTGGCCCCGGCCACATCGGCCCGGAAAAGGAACGGCTGCTGCCATTGCCCTTTGTTCTCCACGAATTCCACCGCGCGTGGCGCATGATCATGTGCATGCGAGATGCAGGGGAGGCCGAACGCGAAGAGGAAAAGCGGGAATAGCGGTCGCGTCATGCTGGGTCGTGGTGGCCGGTCTTCCACGATCGGCGTACCAGCGAAGGGCTGATGCGGTTACGGCACGCGTGCTCAGGTGGATCGGCATGCCTTGAAGTTCTTCGGATGAAGAACGGGATCGAGAAAGCTCCGCCCCGCGCTGTGGAGATCCGCGCCCATGGGATCCGCGTGTTCCCGATCCATACATTACTGCTGCCGGAACAGATCAGGAAGATGGCACCACTGCGGCCATGATCCGCTTCACCTTGAAAGCCAATGGATCGTGGAAGTTCCGATCGATCGAGCAGCGGTTGAACGATCGATCGGAAACCATCTTCCGCTCCTGGATTTGGGATCCGGGTGATGTATGGTTAAACTTGTGCTAGAGAGTTCAGATCGTTCGTATCGATCCTTCTACCCAATGAACCAATAACCAAAACCAAATGAACCGACAGTTACGCTACGCTATTAC
>JAEZDL010000046.1 GCA_023418095.1 Bacteroidota bacterium | reverse complement strand
CGCGATGTTCCTTTTCGTTCTGGTCGATCACACCTTCGATCCGATCATTGCGGATGATCAGGTCTGTCACACGTGTTCCGAACCGTACTTCACCGCCCGCGCTGATGATCGCCTCACGCATCGCGGTAATGATCCGCGGCAATTTGTTCGTTCCGATGTGCGGATGCGCATCGATCAGGATGTCTTCGCTCGCACCGAAGGCCACGAAGGTTTCGAGCACCTTCTGTACATCGCCGCGCTTGTGGCTGCGCGTGTACAGCTTGCCATCGCTGTAAGTGCCAGCGCCACCTTCGCCGAAACAGTAATTGCTGTCCGGATCCACGATCTGCTCTCGGTTGATCGCAGCGAGATCGCGCCTTCTGGCGCGTACATCCTTTCCGCGTTCAATTATGATCGGACGAATGCCGAGCTCGATCAAACGGATCGCTGCGAACAATCCAGCAGGCCCGCACCCTACGATGATCACAGCTTCCGATCCGCTGACATCACGCAGTGTGATCTTCCGATCTCCCGATCGTTCTTCTTCCGTGGAAACCACGACACGCAAACGGATCAGCGGATTTTTGCTGCGCGCATCGATCGATCGCTTCAGGATGCGGGATGAAGCGACGTTCTTCAGCGCCATGCCAGCGGCTTCCGCAGCAGCATCACGCACGATCACCGGATCGGCCGCTTCACGCGGCGAAAGGGCGATGTCTACGGTGCGTTCCATTCACGACCAATACGGGAGATCGATCATCATCAACTTCTTCCAACTCCTGAACTGGCTCAACTTCACAGCTCCATCTTCAACCTTCGAACGTGAACGTCAACACATACACTTTCGATCGCAGGCTTTCGATCGGTGTGCTGAAACGCGTGTCATCATCGATCAGAAGGTTCGGCAGGCCGATGCCATGTTTCAGTTCGATGCCGAATTTGAAGAAGGGAAGGAAGAAGTCGAATCCACCGCCTACATCAACGGAATAATCATACTTTTCAAGCTTGATCACGGTCTCCAGATCGAGCGCCTGGTTCACGTCCTTCTGCGTCGCCATGTCGATCCCGAATTTTCCGCCGCCGATCAGGTACACTGCGAAATTGTTGATGCGGTTGCTGCGCAATTTCAGCAGGATCGGGAACTCCAGGTAGGTGCTTTCAACCGGTTTGGTGAAGTAGGAATATTCGCCATCGGCCTCCTGGAACTGGTAAAAAAGTTGCCGTTCCTGGAAGGAAAGCGTTGGAAGGAATCGTAGGCTGGTGTTGGGTGTCATGTTCAGCGAAGCCACGATGCCGAGGTTGAAGCCGGGCTTGCGGATGTGATCCAGCACCATGAGCGAATCGCGGAATGGCGCGCGCGGATCAACGCGCATGAAGAAATCGCTGGTGTTGTAGCTGAGCAGAAAACCGAAATGGAAGCGACGTAGATCGAAGTTGGGCAGGTTCTCGATCTTGATGCCTTTGCCCGTGGTGCTTTGCCCAACGGCCGGTGCCAGGCCGATCAGGAGCAACGGAAGGATCAGGAGTGAACTGCGAAGGCTGAAGCGGGCCATGTGCTTGGCAACGAAATTATGGCTCGGATCGTTGTGCTGCCGATCGCTCCCCTTCACTTCCGGCACGTGTAAAGTGTTGCGATCCCACCGGTGAGCGGCTTTGCCTTCATCTCGCGGAAGCCAGTGCGGGCGAGCAATTCCAGGAACTGTGGGCCTTCGGGGAACGCATCGACACTCTTCGGCAGGTACGTGTAGGCTGAAGCATCCTTGCTCACCGACCGGCCGATCAGCGGCATGATCCCATGGAAATAAAGCCTGAACAATTGCCGGAACGGGGTTTTGCGCGGCTTCGAGAATTCGAGGATGAACAATCGTCCACGCGGCCGCAGAACACGTCGCATTTCGCGGATCCCTTTTTCCAGATCCTCGAAATTGCGCACCCCGAAGGCAACGGTGACGGCATCGAAAGTTCCTTCTGCGAAAGGCAGATCAATGGAATCCGCCTTCATCAATTCGATCCAGTCCTGAAGTTTTCGATCCGCCACTTTCTTGCGGCCGTGTTGCAGCATGCCCTCGGAAATGTCGATGCCGGTGACCTTCCTCACCTTGCCCGCCGCGAGGATCGCGAGATCTGCTGTGCCCGTGGCCACATCGAGCAAACGATCCACCGGTTCCTTCGCCACCAGGCGGATCACTTTTCGCCGCCACGCCTGGTCGATGCCGAGCGAGAACAATCGGTTGAGCAGATCGTATTTCGGGCTGATGTTGTCGAACATCCGCTCTACCTGCTCACGCTTCGATCCCTCGGGGGAATACGGAGTGATCGTCATGCTGGGCGTGATAATCGTTCGATCTCTTCCTTCAAGCGTTTTGGATCGATCGGAACAACACCGATCTCTTCACACACCAGGCCCCCTGCAAGGTTGGCGAGCTCTGCGATCTGCAGTGGATCCTTCCCCAGCGCAAGCGCGATCGCCGCGACCGCGATCACCGTATCGCCCGCGCCGCTCACATCGGCGATCTTGCGCACGTGTGCGGGGATCACATGCTCCGATCCGCCAGCGCGCATGTAGATGCCATGTTCGCTCAGGGTGATCATGGATGCCTTGTTGCCGAGCCGGCGTTCCAATTCCATCACAGCGTTACGGATGCTTTCCAGATCGCCTGCTTCAACATCCATCTTCAACCCTTCACGCAATTCCTTCAGGTTGGGTTTGAAGAGATCCACCTTTTCATAACTGAAGAAGTTCCGCTTCTTCGGATCCACAGCGATCGGAATGCCGCTGGTACGGGCTTTCTCAATGATGGCGGTGATCACATGGTGGGTGAGCACGCCTTTGTTATAATCCTCGAAGATCAACGCATCGGGCCGGTGCTGCGCTATCAGCCGATCCACCCAGGCGATAAGTTCAGCCGCATCTTCGTTACCTAGATCATCCTCCTGTTCCTCATCAACACGCACCACATGCTGGTGTCCGCTGATCACGCGTGTTTTCACGGTGGTCATGCGCTCTTTCGATCGCACAAGTCCTCCGGTGGGAAGTTCCTGTTCACTGAAGAGCCGCTCGAGCCGTGCGCCATTGTCATCGTCGCCGATCACGCTGGCCACGATCGGCCGTGCGCCGAGCGCCTTTATGTTCAGCGCAACGTTGGCGGCGCCGCCGAGCCGTGAGCTGCGTGAAGTGACATGCACCACGGGCACGGGTGCTTCCGGCGAGATCCGATCCACGCGTCCCCAGAGGTACGAATCAACCATCACATCGCCGATCACCAGGATCGTGAGCGATCGTGCTTTTTCGTAGAGATCGGCGTGGTCGCTTGACATTTCAACCCAATTCGGAGACCGCGCGGGCCACACGATCCATCGCGTTCACAAGGTTCTCATCGCTTGATGCGTAACTGATCCGCAGCGTTCCTTCCGCCCCGAAGGATCGGCCTTCCACCAGGCTAACGCCGGCATGATCCAGCAGGTACATGCTCAGATCCACCGAACCCTTGATACTTTTCCCATCGATCGAACTGCGCACATCGGGCATCAGGTAGAACGCGCCTTGCGGCACATTGCATTTCCATCCGGGGATCTTCTTCACCGCTTCGATCACCAGATCACGGCGGCGCTTGAAATCGGCGCGCATCGGCGCGATCACCGAGGGATCCACTTCCATGCACGCTTTGCACACGCGTTGTGCGATCGAATTCGCGCTGGAGGTGAACTGCCCCTGGATCTTGGTGACCGCCTGTGCGATCGCGAGCGGAGCACCGATGAAACCAACGCGCCAGCCCGTGAGCGCAAAACCTTTCGAAAGTCCGTTCACCGTGATCGTGCGATCCATCATTCCCGGAAGTGCGGCGATGCTGCGGTGGCCGCCATCGAACACGATGTGCTCGTAGATCTCGTCCGCGATCACATAAAGTTCCGGCTGGGAGAGAACGAGATCCGCGATCTGCTGCAACTCTTCCTTCGTGAGCACAGATCCGCTGGGATTGCTCGGTGAACTGAACATGATCAGTTTCGTGCGCGGTGTTACCGCCGCCTTGATCCGCTCGATCGGTGGTTTCCAATCCTCTTCCAGCGTGGAGGGAACGATCACCGGTGTACCGCCAGCTAGCCGCACCTGTTCGGAATAGCTCACCCAGTACGGCGCGGGGATCACTACTTCATCGCCGGGGCCGATCAGCGCCATCACCGTGTTCATGATGGAATGTTTTGCGCCGGTGCTGATCACGATCTGTTCCGGCGAATAGTCCAGCCCATTGTCGCGCTTGAATTTGCCGGCGATCGCCTGGCGGACATCCAGGTAACCGTTCACCGGTGGATACTTGTGCCACGGGCCTTTCAGCGCTTCCTGCGCCGCTTCGATCACGAACGGGAGCGGTGAATGGTCAGGTTCGCCGAGGCTCAGATCGATCACATCCTTTCCTTCGGCACGCAATTCCCGGCAGCGGCGCGCCATCATCAAAGTAGCTGGTTCAACGATCGCTTGTGCGGTGGGGGATAGCTTCATATCTGGCGTTGAGGGCCGCGCGTGCGGGGCCGTTGCGGACGCAAAACTAACCAAGCCTTTCGAGGCGGGTGTGGGATCGCCATGTTATGCCGATATTCGTGCCGTTCCGATCGCACATGAACGATACGCTGATCCTCATACTCGTGGCGGTGCTGCCATCGATCGTGGTCTTCCTCACCTCGTATTTCGTGATCAAGAATTTCATCGGCGAAAGATCCAATGAACGCCTGCACGCGATCCGCAAGGACGATCACCGGCAGGTGCTTCCACTGCGGCTGCAGGCCTACGAAAGGCTGGTGCTATTCCTGGAGCGGATCTCGCCCGGTGCGCTGGTGTTGCGTGTGCATAAGAGCAACATGAGCTCGCGCATGCTGCATGGCGAGGTGATCGCCACGATCCGCGAGGAATTCGAGCATAATGTGACGCAGCAGATCTACGTGAGCGACAAGGCGTGGGCGAAGGTGAAGCAGGCCAAGGAGGAAACGATCCGCCTGATGAACCTGAGCTACGAGCAGACCGGCGATAATCCTTCCGGAACCGAATTCAGCCAGCGCGTTTTCGAGAATATGGGCCGGTTGACCCACACGCCTTCGCAAGAAGCGCTGATCGCACTGAAGGAGGAAGTTCGGCGGATGTTCTAGTTCCGCTTCAGGAACCGATCCAACAATTCCTCTGCTGCTTCGATCGGAGTTTTCCTTCCACTGCGGATCTGTTCCTCCAAAGAGGCCCGTGCTTCCTTGATCGAAGGATCATCCGCAAAACGCTGGATCAAACCTGAAGTGATCGCCTGATCGAACCAATGCAATGCCTGGCGATCGCGGTTGCCCTTCAGGAAACCGGAAGCTTCGTTCTCCTTTCCGATCGCTTCGATCGCTTCGGCCAATCCGTCGATCCCTTCCCGGTTGATCGCGCTGGTGAAAAGGATCTTCGCGCGATCGCCGCGATCGCGGGGCGGCAGCAGGGCAAGGGCGTGCTTCAGTTCTCGCGCTGCGGCCTTCGCTCGATCCATTCCATCGCCATCGGTCTTGGTGAACACGATCAGATCCGCGGTCTCCATGATGCCGCGTTTGATGCCCTGCAATTCATCACCCGCACCGGCGATCATCAGCAGCACGGTGATGTCCGTGATCCGATCCACCTCCAGTTCGCTCTGCCCGACACCGACGGTCTCCACGATGATCCGATCGTAACCGGCGGCTTCGCAGAGAACGATCGCTTCGCGCGTGCGGAAGGCGACGCCGCCAAGGTTGCCGCTTGTGGCCGTGGGCCTGATGAACGCGTTGCTGTTGTTGGAAAGACCTTCCATCCGCGTTTTGTCGCCAAGGATGCTTCCACCGCTGCGCTGGCTGGTGGGATCGATCGCGAGCACAGCGACACGATGGCCATTTTCGATCAACTGCATGCCCAGCGCATCGATCAGCGTACTTTTTCCAACACCCGGTATCCCGGTGATCCCGATCCGGAGCGAATTCCCCGCGGTTGCAAGACAGCGTTGCAGCAATTCCTTCGCGCGATCACGATCATCCTTCCGGTTGCTTTCGATCAGTGTGATCGCACGGCCGAGCGCCGATCGGTCGCTGTTCCGTAGTTTTTCGAAGAGCCCGTTCACGTCCATCGGCACGCGAAGTTCAGGATCCTCCCTGATACTCCGCCACCCAGGTGCTGTCGCCCACATCGTGCAACAGGCGGAACACATCGATGTCCTTGATCATTCCGCCAAGCGACATCAATCCATAATCGGCGAGCTTCACCATTTGCATGGGCGAAGGTGCGCCCTTCTTGGAGGCCCAGCCTTTTTCGGGATGACCGCCGTTGATCGGGTGGAACGGATATTCATCGAACCGCAGTTTCCAGAGATCATCGAGCAGCGGGCAATCGAGGTAATATTTCGTGCTATCGGGATGTGCACAACCGTTGATCTTGAATTTCCGGAAGAGGTTCTCCTGATCGGGATTGGCCTTGCTGGGGATCACGCCCTGGGCCTGCAGAACGAATTGCTCGCGGGTGATCGGCTCGGTGGAGATCACATGCAGGCCGTGCATCTTCACGATGAATAGCGTGAAGATCTGGTTGTTCATGCCGGTGTTAAGGCTGAGGCCGAAAGTGTGCCGCATGGGCATGGGATCCTGCGTATTCCAGCTGCTGAACAGCAGCCAGGCCGCGATCGGGAATAGCAGGAAAAGGATCGGCCTTGAACGCATGCGCAAATCTACCGGTTGATGCAACGCGGTTCAAGTCGCCAATAATGTGCCGGAGGCTCAGTTCGTGGCGAGCTTCCTCACCAATTCCTGGGTCATCGGGCTCGCATTCGGGCCGTAGCCGTTGATCAGGATACCTTTCAAGCCATGTTTATCGGAGCTGATCGCGTAAACGATGCTCTGGTCCTCCGGATTTGTGAATCCTTCGAAGCGGTGGAATTCATCGATCTGGAATTCACTTGGATCAAGACTTTTCCCCTTTGCGTTGCAAAGCAGGCAGCTCTCGCCAAGCTGCAGATCATCGGTATATCCGCGCCGTTGAAGGTCGCTTACTGCTTGTACAAGTGTATCGTAGGCCGCCATGGATCAGTGAACTTGGCACCAAGTTACGATCGCAAGAGGCGCTTTGGGATCAGGCCGACCGTGCGTTGCGCTTGCGGCGCGGCCCTGCCTCGGGCTTCACTTCCTGGAAATGCAGCAGGATCAACCCCACGGAGTTCACCGCCCGTCCGAACGCCGATTCCGAGAGAAGGCTCGTTGTATGGATGTCCACATCGCCGCTGCCAGCATCGATCACGTACCTGCCATTGGGATCGTTCACTTGCAGGAAATGCAGCAGTTCCTTCTCCTGTGCATTGCTGCCGATGCCCTGCACCGCTGCTACGTAGTGATGCACAGCCTGCCCGCATGCGAGCACGGAGAGGAGCAGGGAGGCGAGAACAAAGGGAATGCGGCCGGTCATCATTACGGGCGAAACTATCCGCCGCCCCGATATGTACGCGATCGCACACCGATCGGTTCCAACCGCTCCCCGTTGATAGCCGCGAAAAGCAGAAGGCCGCTTCGATGGAAGCGGCCTTCTGAATGTGATCCGTACGGACCTAGCGTTTCACGAACCGGCTGATGCCGATGCGCTCACCATCCTGTGTGACGAGTTCGATCGTATAACTTCCCTGGTCGAACTTCTCGATCGGGATCTCGGTGAGGTTGCGACCGGTGTTGCTGGAAATGATCCGTTCACCCACCAACCTTCCGCTCGCATCGTGGATGCGTGCATGCAACTGTGTCTCCTCTTCGATCGGGAATGAGAGCCAGAGGATGTCATCAGCCGGGTTCGGGAACACATCCATGTTCACGCTATTGCCGCGGAAGATCACAGGCACCACCTGGCTGTGTGTGGCCTCATCGTGCATATCAACCTGCATCAGCCTGTAGTAGGAGAGGCCGTTGAGCGGTGCATCGTCCACGAAGTGGTAATCGATCATGGCTGAAGAGTTCACGGCAGCATCCACACGACCGATCGATTCGAATACCTGACCATCGGCGGAGCGTTCCACATTGAAGTAGGCCGACCCTTGTTCCGATGCGGTGCTCCAACGCACGTCCACGTGTTTGTCGGCTGGCTGTGCGGTGAAGGAAAGCAGCTCAACCGCAAGTGGGGTGCAGTCAGGCGTTGCATAGCTACCCGGAGGCGCTGGAACGGCTGGTCCATCCACCCACGGGCTGGTCTGGTTGCAATCCGATGGGAGTACCTGGAATGTGGGAGGTGGCGTTTTCCATTGGATCGAGAACTGCTGGCCTGTTCCACTCCAGTTGTTCACGAAGAGCAGGAAGCGATCGCCAGGATTCACCACCATATGACGGGCCATCGGCCCACCACCACCGTTCTGGGAAACTGGCAGGCTGTTGTTGAAGGCCAGACCTTTCACCGTAGGGCTTGAAAGCGAAGCCCAGTTACAGCGATAGGGAAGCTGGTTGATCGGGCAAACATTCCCGGCGTTCACCATGCCACCAGGTCCTGCGTTCGTGTATGGACCCCAGATCACAAAGTCGAAGATGTTGTTCGACCATGAACCACACGGCACCGAATTCCCAGGCACAACATCGAATGCTACTGGGGTGCATGGAAGCGTATTCGGTCCAAAATTCAAGATCATGAACACACCTTGTTGCTGGCCGCTCATGCAACCGGAGTTGCTTCCATTCAGATCGGTCACAGCACCTGGCTGATATGGACTGCATGGAATGTTGGTCGATGAGCAGATCTGGACCGCACCCATGCAATCACCCGCAGGCGCTGGTGGAGGATCGCACGCCACAGTAGTGCTATAAGCAATACCCGGATCAGGGGTCGTGCCGCTAACGTAGACCGGTTGACCGTACTGAGTGACGATGTAGGAATTCTGGGCTTGTTGACCACCAACAGCGGTATAACTAACCGTGAACGTTTGCCCGACATTAACCCCGACAGTGATGGAAGCTGAAGATCCGGCAACGGTGTAAGGATTGCAGTTCCCATTGATACAGATCGTCACATAACTGCCGCCCCAGCCATCGCCACCGCTGTCGGTCATGGTGAGGGTGTATGAACAGTTGCCCGGCGGAGGATCCGTGCGTCGTGCGCAGATACCGAAAGTCCCGAGGTTTCCGTTCTGGCTCCAGACGCGGATCCATACCGTGGAACCGGGTGCAGGCCCAGTAATGTTCAGGTAGGGCATACCACCGTTACCAGGTCCCTGCTGGCTGCCATTCGCGGCACAGCCGCCAGCACCTGCGATCTGGGTTAGGCTGTTGCAATTGCCGGTGTAAGCGGCCATCGCCATATCCGTAGCCTGTCCAGCGAGCATATCGATCTGCAGCGGGCCGGTGGCCGGCATTACTGCTGTGAACCAAACGTCACCGTTCACGGTGGGTCCACACGTTGGTGTGCCCGGTACGGTGGTTACCGTGGCTGAGGCATTGGAGTAAGTGGACATGATGCAGCCATAGTTCACCGGCAGGGCGAACGCACCGCATGGCTGATCGTTCGCTGGTGCCTGGTTGAGTACGGCACAGAGGTCGTAAGTGCCGATCCATTGCGATTCACCCCAGATGCGCACGTAGATCGTTTCACCTGGATTCAGTGGCACGTTGGGTGCTGCGCTGTTTATGGTTCCGGTAGGGCTACAAGCGATCTGAGCGAAGTTTGCCGGATCGCACGGCGTGGGCGGTGTGGGCCGGTACCACGCCATGGCCAGATCGAGCGGTGCGTTGGGCGATGCGCTCGTGGTGATCCCAGTCCAGTTGCCAGGCAGGGGGTTCGGTACGGTGAAGGTGAACCACACATCGTTCACGTTGCCCACGTTGCCACAGGTGGGGTTCGGTACGGTTGATGCTGATCCGTTCTCGAACGTGTATTGCGTGGGAACACAGGTGGTGTTCAACGGCATGGCGATCGCATCGCACGGCTCATCGTTCGGTGGGCGTTGCGCCTCCCACGCACAAATCTCGAACGCGCCGTTCTCGTTACCGTTACGTTCCCAATAGCGGATGTAAACTGTTGAGCCAACAGGTAACGATGAAACATCGAACACACCGGCCGGTTGTGAATTCGGGCCGGTCTGTCCTACGATCGTACAGGATCCTGGCAGTGGAACGAAGCCTGGTCCGTTGGAGCAGCTTCCACTGGTGTAAAGTTCGAACGCGCCAGCGCAGATGATCGACTCCTGGGTCTGGATCCCGATCAAACCTGAAGCTGGTACCTGTACGGAATACCAAAGATCGGCACCCTGGTAACCTGCGCCGGTGCATTGCGGGATCGGAATATTACCGATACCCACCGGTGCTGGCGCTCCGGAGTTTGTTGCCGCCATATTATCGCCGGCGGCAAAATTGCACGCGGTGCCATTCAAAGGGATAGGTGTGGCGCCGCAAGGATTATCGTTAGACGGTGGGTTGATCGTGGTACAGGTGATCATCACCTCAGCCATCGTTCCCACCGGATAGATCGAGCCACAGGCGGCATTGAACGCATAGAAGCGGTAGGTGGTGGCCATCGTTGGTACGAAGGATTGGGACGATGGTCCATTGGGCGTGCCACATCCATTATCATCACAGGCAAGCACACCTGGAATGGTGGTATTGGTCGTGATATAGAGTACCGTGTTCAGCGTATTGTTACAAAGCGAAATGGTGTAACGCCGGCCGGGCACACCCCAGAACCTGCCGAACCGGTTGATGTCCATGGTATAGATCGCAGGCGCATTCGGATCGCACACAGGTTGGTTACCACTCCCATACAAGGTCTGGCCCAACATGCCCGTTGAAGGAATGTTGCATGCACAGTTGTTGCAATCGATCGGCTGCTGAGCCATGATCGATCCAGCGCTGAACAGGATCGCGAGGACAAAAAGCGGACGGAGTAGACGTGTTCTCATGGGTTCCACTTTTTATTATTCAACGGTCGCTGGCATTTCGATCCGATCGTTCGGATTGTTCGCATTCCAGGTCTCAACGGCCTGTTGGTATGCGGCGCGATCGGCCGCTTCATTCCCGGTGAGCACGTAGAGTGGCCGCCCATCGGGAGTGGTGTTCACTTGCGGCTGCGGCGTGATCACGGGAGCTGCTTCGCGCAGTGCGATGCCGTACGTAGCGATCGAGCTCTTGATCTCGCCGATCGGAACGATCGGGCTGGCATTGATCTGCACGATGCTCAGATCATCGAAATGGAAAAAGAGTTCCGCGTTGGGATCCACATCGCGCACCGCCTCGGTCATATGCCGCTGGCCGATGATATCGATCGGCGCTTCGGCCTGTATGTAATGCACCACGCGTTGCTGCGCCATGGAAGCAAGGCTTCCGCAAAGCAGCAGGAGTAGGAATGAATATCGTTTTACCATGGCCGCCTTCTTTTGAACGAACTACGAATTTACGCCGATCTGTCAATTTTTGTGAAGTGCCGATCCATGATCAGCGCTTCACGAAACGTGAGTTCCCTACCGTTCCGCCATGTTCATCGGTCACCTTCAGCACATAGCTGCCCTTCTCAAGTGCAGCCACCGGTATCGTTTCAGTGTTCCTGCCATTCACGCCGGCGAAAAGATCCTCTGCGATCAACCGCCCGCTCATATCCAGGATCTGCCACTTCATGTTCTTTTCCCGGGCCAGCACAAGGCTCAGGTACAACAGGTCATCAGCCGGGTTCGGGTGTACTTCCACTTCACCGCCACCTGTCATCATCACCATGACCGTGCGTGAGTTGGAAGCTTCACCGTTCTTGCCCACCTGCATCAGGCGGTAGTAGGAGAGGCCTTGCAGCGGTGCATCATCGATGAACCGGTAGTTCGCGTTGGCCGCATCGCCGATCGCCTCCACCTGCCCGATGTCCTCGAAATGCACGCCATCCGCTGAGCGCTCCACATTGAAGTGGGAGAGTTCGTTCTCAGATGCCGTGGTCCATTCCACGGCCACGTTGTTGCCTTCAGGCGTGGCCTGCAGATCGAGAAGTTCCACCGGCAGTATGATGCAGCCCACTTCCGCCGTTCCGGTCCAGCTCATGTTGAACGTTACCCCGTTCATGGAATAGTTGTCGATGTAGAGCAGGTACACTTCACCTACGAGCGCATTGTAATGGCGAACGAAACCGTTACCGCCGGCGCCTTCGGATGTTGGCAGGGCAGCGTTCACTGCAAGGCCGGTAGGCCCGGCGCAACAAGCCCATGTGCACCGGCTTGGTGGCTGTGCCGGAGGGCAGATGTTGCCGAGGTTCGATCCAGCCGGATATGGTCCCCAGACAGCCAGGTCATAGTCGGCACCCGCCGTGGGTGTTACCGTGAAGCCAAGTGTTCCGGCCACGGAGACCGAGAACGTGTACCAAAGTCCCTGGCGTTCGTTGGCCGACATGCAGCCGCGGTTCGCCGGATTCAGATCGGCCACGCCACCGGTATTCTGCGGGAATTGGTTCACCTGTGGAACAACGCTGCAAAGCGTGGTGGCACCAATGCAATCCGAAGGTGGAGCAGGCGGCGGATCGCAGGTGACCGATGCGCTGTAGACAACGCCCTGGGTGGGCGGCGAACTGGCCACGAAGACCGGGCTTCCGTACTGCGTGAGCACGTAGGAATTCTGGTTCTGGAAACCACCCGCCGCAGTGTAGCTGACAGTGATCTGCTGGCCGATGTTGGCACCGATGTTCACCGATGCTGCCGATCCATTCACGGTGTAGTTGGAGCAAGCTCCGGCTACGCAAACGGTCACATAGCTTCCACCCCAGCCATCACCACCGGAATCGGCCATGTTCAAGGTATAGAAGCAATCCCCCGGAGGCGGATCGGTGCGGCGTGCGCAGATGTTGAAAGTGCCCTCGGTGCCGGCTTCACGCCATACCCGCACGTAAAGCGTGCTTCCGGGAGTCTGGCCGGTAACGTTAACATAAGGCATGCCGGTGGAACCTTGCTGGCTTCCCGCCGCCTGACAGGCGATCTGGGTAAGGTTAAGGTTGTTCGCGCCGCATGAACCGGTTGAACTGTACACCGCCATGGCCGCATTCGTCATGGAACCGGCCTGTGTATCGAATTGCACCACACCATTTGGTGGAACAGTTACCGTGTACCAAACATCGGTGGTAGGCGCACCACCACATGTCGGGTTGTTCACGTTCCAGGATCCGCTGGTAGGTGTTTGTGTAGCCGCTTCGTTGGTGGCGCCGGTGAGCACGCAGCCATAGTTCAACGCAAGCGGATAGGCGCCGCATGGGTTATCGTTGGGCGGCGTCTGGTTGATGAACGCGCAGATCTGGAAGGTGCCCACCCAGGGCTGCTCGTTCCAGATGCGCACATAGATCGTTTCACCCGGATTGAGCGTGATGCCGGATGTGCTGTTGATCCGCGGCATCAGGTTCGCAGCGGTCTGGTTCTGGTTGCAACCGATCTGCGTCATGGTACCCGTGCCGCAAGCAGTGCCCGCGGTGAGCCTGTACCACGCCATGCTCATGTTGTTGAGCGTGCCGGCGATCGAATTCACCGTGATCCCCGTGGGCGGCACTACGGCCGGTACCTGGAAGCTGAACCAGAGATCATTCCCGGGCGGCGTGCCCGCACACGTGCCGAAGGGAGCCGTGATATTCGCGGTGAGCGGTGAAGCGTTCTCCGTGGAATACGTTACCGGCGCGCAAGCTGTACCCAATGGCATGGCGATCGCACCGCAAGGGTTGTCGTTCGGCGGACGGATGGCTTCATACGCACAGATGTCGAACGATCCGTTCTCATTGCCGTTACGTTCCCAGTAGCGGATATACACTGTGGTACCTTGCGCAAGACCAGCCGCTGCAGCGTCGAATACAAGACCTGGTTCAGACGTGGGACCGGTAAGGCCCACGGAAGTACAGCCACCCGCAAGTTGCGTGAAAGTGCCACCGCAGGTGGGTGCGGTATACAACTGGATCGCACCCGCGCAGATACTTCCTTCAGAGGTTTGGATCCCGATCAGGCCCGAAGCAGGCACCGTGGTGGTGTACCAAACGTCCGCACCTTGGTAGAGCGAACCGGCACAACTGGGCGGCGCACCGATCCCGGGATTGATCGAAGCTGCGTTCGTGGCGCCCACATTCGAACCGGAAACGTAGTTGCACGAAGTGCTGGTCATCGGCAGCGCCTGCGCAGTACAAGGTTCATTGTTCGCTGGGAGTACATTCAAATTACAAGTGATCGTCACAGACATGATCGTATTGTCCGGATACATTACCGGACAATCACCATTCAAAACATACAATCGGTGAGTTCCAGTTGTGGTGGCGATGAATGAAACTTGCGAAGGACCGTTCGTAACACCACAACCATCATCATCACAAGCAATAACACCCGGGATCGTGGTGTTCGTTGTGACATAGATCATGGTATTCTCAGTCTCGCCGCAGAGTGACAACGTATAACGCCGACCTGCCACAGTATAGAATCTACCAAAGCGACCGACGTTAAATGACGCGATCGTAACACTTCCAGGACAAGCGCCAGCAGTAGCTGATGTGGTAAGATTGATCGCAGTGCCTTGCATGCCTGGCATCGTGCATGCGCAGTTCCCGCAATCAGCCGGTTGCTGTGCCGCCACCTCGCTTGTTGCGCCCAAAGCGAACAAGGCCAGCACAAGGGCCAGCCGGTAGATCGATCGGAATATGGATCGGTTACTGTTCATCCACATAGGGGAGCGGTTGCGGCTGTTGGTTATCGGGATTGTTCAGGTTCCATTCCTCCACATCCTGCACGTAGCGGGCGTGGTCGGCCTGGGGATCACCGGTATC
>JAEZDL010000175.1 GCA_023418095.1 Bacteroidota bacterium | reverse complement strand
TCTGCGATGTATTTCCCGGCTCGTGGCTGCCCTACGGAAGCGAAGGAATGACCGAACCGGCCAAGGAACATTTCAAGCTCGTGCACATCGATAGCGGCCGGCTCGATTACATCGAAACGATCCACCGCTGGACGCAGGCATTCAACAAATTCAACCTGCAGAAATACCTGTTGTACGCATCGCTGCTCCCCAAATTATTGCAGAGCGATTTCCGCAAATGGGTGCGCCGTTACCAGATCGCGCCCAACCTGCAGGTGTTCGAAAGGCAGATCTTCGAACACTACAGAATGGTGTTCGAAAAAGTGCGCGATTGATCCATTTGGGCGAATGCCGCTGCAAAGCCAGCGTCACCGGGCTATCCACTGCAAGTCCTCGCTGCGCTCCGGGCTTTCCGTTCCTATCCCTTTCGCACATCAGCACAGATCCGCATCCTGTCCTGGAATTGATCGGTGCAAAACACAATGATCTGGCATGCCGATTGACACCGATCGGCACAGCATGAGAACGATCATCTTTGCTTCACTCCTCATCGCATCGATCGGTGCTTCGGCATCCGTGGATCGGGATGTAACTTCAACGTTCTTCGCCGAACCGGACAGCGTTCCTGCCCTCAACCAGAAAGTGATCGAGTTCGTAAAAGCGAACATGAGCAAAAAGGTGGGCCGCGGTGAATGCTGGGACCTTGCCGCCAACGCTCTGGAGCATGCCGGTGCGCAATGGGATGGTTCCTACGGTTTCGGTTCACCCGTCGATCCAGTGAAGGATCAGGTCTTTCCCGGTGATATCGTTCAATTCGAGAACGTGGTGACTCAGGATCGGAGCGGCAATGTGAAGAGGGAAGAGAAGATGCCGAAGCACACAGCGATCATCTATCGTGTGGTGCAGCCCGGTGTTTACGACATCGCCCACCAGAACACGGATGTCACCGGCCGGAAAGTGGGCACCAGCCGTTTTGTTCTCGATCATGTGGTGCGGGGCAAGGTCATGATCTATCGCCCGGTGCAGTAGACGTTCGTCATTTCGTGCCGGTCGTGGCACGATTATATTGGCCATCATCATCAATACCCGATCGAAATGAACAAAAGGATACTCGCCACCCTCGTCGTGGCCGCAGGGATCCTGTGGCTCGCCACCACGGCCCGCGCGCAGGGCGAACAGCCGATCCGCGGTTGGGATGCGTTGCCTGACAGTCTTTTCCAGATATGGGGCCTGGAAGGCGATCAGGTGCGAAGGCTGCGTGTGATCGAGGAGGACCACAATGCGGAGCGTGCGCAGATCATGGCCGATGCATCGCTCACGGACGAGATGCGCACCCAACGGCTGGAGCAGCTCGCCGCAGAACGCCGCAAGGAGATAAAGGCCGTGTTGCAGGTGAAGCAATTCGAGGATTGGGAGCGCCGCTCCCGTAGTGCCGGGCTGCGATAGCGAAGTGTTTTTTTCATGTTGCCGGTCGGGATCTTTTACCGATCGCGCAAACAAACAACTGTTGACAATTGAGCGCTGGTGCGCTCTTGTCACATTTTGTGGCCGTCTACGTTTGTCCGCAACTTGATCCCAAAGCCGATCGACATGGGTCTGAACGTTGTCCCGCCGTGGATCGCGAAGGACTGATGCAGGTGCACTGGGGATCGGGTGTGATCAGGTCGTTCTCACCGGACAGTAGCCCAGAGCTTACATGGCTGAACTTCTACGTTTTTCGCGCAGGGCCCGCATGGTGGCCGGCGCATTCCGCGCTGCGGTAAGGAAAGCATTCGTGCTCCTTCCATTGCTGGTGCTGTTGCAGAGCGAGGCACGCGCTACGCACGCCATGGGCGGCGATATCACCTACGAATGCCTGGGCAATAACCAGTACAAGGTGATCCTTACGCTTTTCCGCGATTGCAACGGGGTTGAAGCGCCAACGAATTGCAATAACGGCAGAAGGTTCACCATCTCATCACCCACATGCGGTGCGAATTTCACTTCATGCTTCGCTCTGGAGAGCGTGGATGTGATCACGCCGATCTGCGACGCAGCGCCCGATCGCTGCACCGATCCCAGCGGCGTATATGGTGTGGAACGCTATCGCTTCAGCAAGGTGATAGACCTTTCGGCATGGGCCGGCTGCGGTACCGACTGGGTGTTCTCCTGGGAATTGTGCTGCCGGAACAATGCGATCACATCGCTCAACAATCCGGGTTCCAGGAACCTTTATCTCTCTGCGAGATTGAACAACACTGTTGCTCCTTGCAACAGTTCGCCTCGTTTCCTGAACGATCCAGTCACATTCGGCTGCGTAGGCCAGCCGCTAGTCTACAACCATGGTGTTTCCGATCTGGCAGGTGATTCGCTCACATTCGAATTCGCACCCGCGCGAGGGAATAATGGTGCGACGATCCCCTACAGCGCCGGTTACACATACCAGCAGCCGGTGGTGACACTAGGCGGTGCGAACGCCGTACAGATCGATCCGCAAACAGGCACCATCACATGTACCCCGAGCATACAGCAATTCGCGGTGTTGAGCGTTCTGGTAAAGGAATTCAGGAACGGTGTCCAGATCGGCCAGTACATACGCGATGTGCAATTCGCCATCATCGCATGTTCCAACAACAATCCGAGCGCTTCCGGTATCAACGGTACAAATGATTTCGTGATCGATGTATGTGCGGGTGACAATATCTGCTTCACTGTGAATTCCGCCGATGCGGATGCGAGCCAGATCGTGACGATGGAATGGAACGATGCCATCCCGGGAGCCACGTTCACCACCACAGCCGCCTCCCGTCCGGTGGGTACGTTCTGCTGGACACCCGGTGTCGCTGATATCGGCACCCAGATCTTCACCGTGTCCGTAATGGATGATGCGTGCACGCTGAATGGATCGGCCACGCAGGGTTACCTGATCAACATTACTCCACCGTTCGCAACGGCCAACGCCGGACCGGATCAAAGTGTTTGCGCCACCACGGCCACCCTTGCAGCGCAGCAGCCTTATCCGCAAACACCGGGGACGTGGAGCGTGATCAGCGGAACAGGTACGTTCGCGTCGGTTTCCGATCCGAACACCACGGTTTCCGGTCTGGCACAAGGTGCCAATGTGTTCCGCTGGACCATGGACTATGGAAGTTGTGGTGTCACCACCGATGATGTGGTGATCACCCGATACAACCCGGCCCAGGCTGCAGCCAATGCCGGACCCAACCAGCAACTTTGCACACCGAACAACCAGACCACGCTTGCGGCGAACGCAGCGATCGCCCCGGCCGTGGGCACATGGACGGTGATCAGTGGCACCGGTGTTTTCGCGAACCCCAATTCTCCCACCACACAGGTCACGGGTCTTTCCGTGGGGCAGAACACACTGCGCTGGACGATCAACAACGGTCCATGCGGAACACCCACATCCAACACGATGACGGTGCAGGTGTACGATTACGCACAGCCGGCTGCCAATGCCGGCCCCGATCAGCTCTTCTGTTCACCACCTGCACAGGTGCAACTCGCCGCCCAACCGAACAATGGTACATGGACCGTGGTGGCGGGTACAGGGGTCTTCGCGAATCCCAACATCCGCAATACCACGGTTACCGGGCTTTCCTTAGGTGTGAACACGTTCCAGTGGACCATTTTCAACGGTCCTTGCGATCCACCCACCACGATGGATCAGATGAGCGTGATCGTATACGACCAGAACGCACCTTCCGCGAACGCCGGGCCCGCACAACAGATCTGCACCGCCACAACCACAATGGCGGCCAATACACCGGTCGCACCTGCTACGGGTGCGTGGTCGCTGGTAAGCGGAAGCGGTACCATCACCTCACCAGCGTCGCCCACCACACAGATCACCGGTCTGGGGATCGGCAACAATGTTTTCCAATGGACCGTGAACAACGGACCCTGCGGCATCACCACCTCAACGGTCACCATCAGCCGCTTCGACAATGGGGCACCTGCCGCCAACGCCGGTGCGGACCAGAACCTGTGTACACCGATCGCCTCACCCACAGCCACCACCACCCTGGCAGGGAACATTCCAGTGGCGCCGGCAACGGGCACATGGTCTGTGATCAGCGGTACGGGGATGTTCGCGAACGCATCGAGCGCCACTACGTCCGTCTCCGGCCTTTCCGTAGGTGTGAACGTTCTGCGATGGACGATCAACAATGGTGCATGCCTGCCACCGACCACGAGCGATGATGTGGTGATAAACGTTTTCGATCGGAACGCACCTGCCGCGAATGCGGGGATCGATCAGGACCTGTGCGGCCCTGTCGCTGCAGTAACCCTGGCAGCGAACGCACCTAGCGAACCCGCCTCAGGTACCTGGAGCGTGGTAAGTGGAACCGGCATCTTCACCGATCCATCGAACCCCACCACCACGGTGACCGGGGCGACCAGTGGTGTGAACGTTTACCGCTGGACGATCACGAACGGGCCATGTCCGGGTGCGATCACCTCCGACGAAGTCACGATCAGGATCTACGATCCAAATGCTGCTGTCGCGAACGCAGGTGCCGATCAGGAACTGTGCGGATCCGGTAGTACCATACTTGCAGGAAATGCGGTCACCGCACCTGCCACTGGCACATGGTCGGTCATCAGTGGTACGGGTACGATCGCGAATCCCAACAGCCCCACAGCTTCGGTTTCGGGGATCCCGGTGGGTGTAACGGTATTGCGCTGGATGGTGAACAACGGCCCCTGCGGAACCAGTTCCGATGATGTGGTGATCAGCAGATTCTCGAGCACCGATGCCATTGCGAACGCCGGACCCGATGTTTCGCTCTGCATCCCGGTCGCCCCGAACGCGATCACCCTCGCAGGAAGTACAGTGACATTCCCGGGCACAGGCCAATGGTCCGTGATCACCGGATCGGCCACCATCGCCGATCCAAGCTCGCCGACCTCTGCGGCAAGCGGTTTTGGAGTCGGCGTGAACGAATTGCAGTGGACGGTGAACACCGGTGCATGCGGCGGTATCACTACGGATGTGGTGCGCATCACGGTGAATGATGCATCAATAGCACCTGCCAGCGCCGGACCCGACATCTCGATCTGTGCTACGAATACGGTAATGGCAGCGAACATCGTAGCCGCGCCTGCCACTGGTCAATGGATGTTGATCTCAGGGACCGCACAGATCACCGATCCCTTCGATCCGCTTACGACCATAACCGGTCTCGCGGTAGGCCAGAATATCTTCCAATGGGAAGTGAACAACGGCTCCTGCGGAACGACCACCGATCAGTTGAGCGTGTTCGTGTTCGATCCGGCGAATCCTGCCGCGGATGCCGGTGAGGATTTCAACATCTGCACCGATGCGGGAAACTCGATCGAGCTCGAAGCGAGCCCCGTGATCTTCCCGGCCACTGGGGTATGGACATCCACCGGAGGTTCCGGAACGATCACCGATCCCAACGATCCGAATTCCACCGTTACCGGACTTGCGCCTGGCATCTATTCGTTCACATGGACAGTGAACAACGGCTCATGCGCATCACCGATCTCGAGCAGTACGGTGAACGTTACCGTGGCCGATGGCGAAGCTCAACCCGCCACCGCCGGAGCTGATATGATCACGTGTGGGACCGCTGGAACGGTGGTGACCACGGCGAATTCGCCGATCTTCCCGGCAACCGGGAGCTGGTCGGTGATCCAGGGCACGGCCACGTTCGCCGATCCAGCCGATCCAACCACCACCGTATCCGGTCTTTCGATCGGGGTGAACATCATTGAATGGAGCATCGACAACCTGGGTTGTGGCATCACCGATGATGATCTGACGATCTTCACTTTCGATCCGGCCAATCCGGTGGCGGACGCAGGTCCCGATCAGCAGATCTGCCTTCCGATGAGCAGCACGAACATGAGCGCCTCATCGCTCATCATACCGGCCATGGGGGAATGGACCCTGGTGAGCGGAAGCGGTATCATCGCCGATCCGACCTCGCCCACCACCACCATCAGCGGATTGGGGATCGGTGAGAACGTATTCCAATGGCAGGTGAACAACGGCGCCTGCGCCAATGCGATCACCACCGACCTTGTTTCGGTCTTCGTTTACGACAGTGGTGCACCTGTCGCGAACGCCGGGGCCGATCAGGAGATCTGCACACCACTTTCCACCGTGGTGATGAACGCCACCGGGACCGTGGGATCCGCGATCGGTACCTGGACGGTGGTGAACGGCGGGGGCACGATCACGGCATCGAACGACCCGAACACCACCATTACGTCACTTCCTGTCGGAGTGAACATATTCGAATGGACGATCGAGAACGGAGCGTGCGGTACCACATCGGATCAGGTGCGCATCGTTGTCTATGATGGATCGATGGGCCCTGCTGCAGCCGGTCCTGACCAGACGATCTGCTCGCCAACGACCTCGGCCACACTTGCCGGAAGTGCAGTGGTCTTCCCCGCCACAGGTGAGTGGGTACTCGTGAGCGGTAATGGTCTCATCAGCGATCCGAACGATCCAGATACGGAAGTGACCGGGCTCACGGTAGGGGAGAACATCTTCCAATGGACAGTGAATAGCGGTGCCTGCGCCGATCCGATCACCAGTGACCAGGTGAGCATCATCGTATTCGATGGTACCACCGCGGCAGCGGGTGCAGGCACCGACCAGGAATTCTGTTCACCGCAGGATCAAGCGACGCTCACGGGAAGTGCAGCAACGTTCCCCGCAACTTCTGAATGGCAGTTGATCAGCGGAGCGGGAACCATCGTGGATCCGGCCTCGAGCACCACAGTTGTGAACGGCCTTGCGATCGGGATCAACACATTCTCGTATACGGTGAACAATGGGGATTGCCCCGATCCCCTCACCACCGATCAGACCTCGATCCTGATCTACGACGAGAACAACCCGGTCGCCAATGCCGGTCCGGACCAACAACTCTGTGCCACCACCACGGCCACCATGGCCGGCAGCTCCATCACTATTCCGGCGATCGGGACATGGAGCCTTGTAAGCGGAAGCGGTGTGCCCTCCGATCCCAACGATCCGGCCACAACGATCACAGGTCTGGCGATCGGTGAGAACGTGTTCGAATGGCAGGTAGATAATGGGCCTTGCGGAACGACCTCAGATCAGGTGAGCATCTTCATCTTCGACGCGAACGTTCCGGTCGCCGATGCCGGCGCGGATCAGTCGCTCTGCACGCCGCAGATCGTGGCAGCACTTCAGGGAAGTGCGATCACATTCCCGGCCACAGGCACCTGGACGCTCATTTCGGGTGCAGGAACGATCACGGATCCCTCTCTGCCGAACACCACGATCACCGCGCTCGGCGTAGGCGTGAACGTATTTGAATGGACCGTGGACAATGGACCATGCGCCAATGGCATCACCTCCGATCAGGTGACGATCACGCTGTTCGACAGCAACAGTCCGCCGCCGGCCGCTGGTGCGGATCAAACGCTCTGCACGCCACAGGCCAGCACCAATTTGAACGGAAGTGTAGTGACATTCCCTGCCGTAGGCACGTGGACACTTGTGACCGGCAGCGGAACGATCACCGATCCCAACGATCCGAACACGGAAGTAACAGGGCTGGGAGTGGGAGAGAACCAATTCCTCTGGACCAGCAGCAATGGTACCTGCGAAACAGGCAGTGGATCGGATGTGGTGAGCATCTTCGTGTACGACGAGAACAACCCGATCGCCGACGCAGGTGCCGATCAGCAGCTCTGCGCAACCGATCTGGCCACCACCACCATGGCGGGTAGCCTGATCACGTTCCCGGCCACAGGCACCTGGACGCTCGTGAGCGGGACGGGCCTGATCGTTTCGCCCAATGATCCCAATTCGGTGATCCTCGATCTTGCGTTCGGGGAGAACATCTTCCAATGGACGGTGGACAATGGGCCGTGCGCGAGCGGGATCACCACCGATCTGGTGAGCATCAATGTGTACAATGGGAACGATCCAGCAGCGAACGCCGGATCCGATCAGGCTCTGTGTACGCCGGTCCCGAATATTCAATTGCAGGGCAGCACGGTCACGGCACCTGCGATCGGAACATGGACGATGATCTCGGGAAGCGGGACCATTTCCGATCCGAACGATCCGCTGGCAGTGATCGATGGCGCTGCACCCGGGGTGATCATCCTGGAATGGCAGGTGGATGCCGGCCCATGTGCGAACGGCATCACCACCGATACGGTGACGATCGACCTGTATGATCAGAACAACCCAGCTGCAAATGCAGGGTCCGATCAACAGCTCTGCTCGCCGGTGTTCACAACGACAATGCAAGGCAGTGCGATCACTTCGCCGGCCACAGGAACATGGGTTCTCATGAGCGGAACCGGTGTGATCGCCGATCCATCCGATCCGAATTCCGAAGTGACCGGTCTTTCGATCGGCGAGAACATCTTCTCCTGGACGGTGGACAATGGCGCCTGTGCGAATGCGATCACCACCGATCTGGTGAGCATCTATGTATTTGATGAGAACAACCCGGATGCGGATGCCGGACCCGATCAACAGATATGCACGCCTGTAACAAGCGTAACGATGGCCGGAAGCACGGTCACCTTCCCGGCGATCGGAACATGGACGCTCACATCCGGACAAGGCACGATCTCTGATGTGAACGATCCGGCCACGACCATCACCGGCCTGGGCATTGGAACGAACATCTTCACCTGGACTGTGGACAATGGTGCATGTGCGAACGGCATCACGACCGACCAGGTCACGGTGATCCTATTCGATGCGAACGCCCCGCCAGCCGATGCAGGAGCCGATCGATCGCTCTGCTTCCCCGCGGATGCGGCGACCCTCTCCGCGAACGCACCTGTGGTGAACGCGGTGGGCACCTGGTCCGTTTCGCAAGGCACGGGCGTATTCGCCGACCCGAACGATCCGAACACGGAAGTGACAGGCCTTACGATCGGGGAGAACATCTTCACATGGATGCTTGAGAGCGGTGATTGCGCTACGACCACGGATCAGGTGAGCATCTTCGTTTTCGATCCGAACAACCCGCTCGCAGATGCCGGGCTCGATCAGCAGTTGTGCGTTCCGCAGGACAGCGCATTCATGGCAGCGAGCCAGCTGATCTTCCCCGCCACCGGCACATGGACACTCGTATCGGGCAACGGTTCCGCCGTGGACCCGGGCGATCCCAATACGATGATCACCGGCATGCTCGAAGGCGTGAACATCTTCCAATGGGAAGTCTCCAACGGCCCATGCCCGAACGGCGTAACGAGCGATGTGGTGGAAGTGATCGTGTATGGTGATACCACCGCAGCGGCCGATGCCGGTCCGGATCTGCAGACCTGCATACCGATCACCACCATGCAACTGCAGGCTGTGGCACCACCTGCACCGGCGATCGGTACATGGAGCGTCCTGGCCGGAACAGGTGTATTCACCGATCCGAACGATCCGGTGACGACGGTCTCCGGATTGACCCAGGGCATCAACTCGTTCGTATGGACCCTCTCATGGGATCCATGCCCGAACAATGGCATCCTTACGGATACGGTCGATGTGTACGTGTACGATCCGCTCGCTCCGATCGCGGATGCCGGGCCCGATCAATTGATCTGCGGTGGCGACTCAGCGGCAGTGATGCAGGCGAATACGCCAGCCGCACCGGGTATCGGTACCTGGTCCGTTCTCCAGGGCGGTGCCACGGTGAATTCCATCAACGATCCGACCTCCGCTTTGAGCGGGCTCGGAGTGGGTGTGCATGAATTCCTGTGGACGATCTTCAATGGCCAGTGCGGGTTCGGGCCGCCGAGCACCGATACGGTGCGCATCGTCGTGTATGATGATCAAGCCCCCGCCGCCACCGTGGGATCGGACGTGCTGATCTGCACGCCGATCAACAGCACTGCTATGCAGGCGAACGATGCGGTATTCCCTGCCACTGGTACCTGGACCTTGATCCAGGGCGCAGGCGATCTCGTGGATCCGAACGATCCGCTCACCATGGTGAACAACCTCGGAGTAGGGCAAAACATTTTCAGGTGGTCGTTGGACAATGGTCCGTGCACGCACACATCCGCGGACATGAACATCTTCCTCTTCGATGGTGAGAGCGACCCGGCGGATGCAGGTGCCGATCAGGTGCTCTGCACGCCCGCCGAAAGCACCACGTTGCAGGCGAATGCGCCCATTGCACCGGCAACCGGATCATGGACCGTGGTGAGCGGCACCGGCGTTTTCGACGATGCGACAATGAACAACACCGGGGTTTCCGGTCTTTCGATCGGTGCGAACGTGTTCGAATGGACCATCGCCAACGGCCCTTGTGGAACTTCATCGGATCAGGTGCTGGTGATGGTGTACGATCAGGGACAACCTGCCGCCGATGCCGGGGTCGATCAACAATTCTGCGCACCGAACACCTCCGCTTCACTCCAGGGAAGTGCGGTCGCCTTCCCGGCCACGGGAACATGGAGCGTGATCAGCGGATCGGCAATGATCTCCGATCCCGCATCACCCAACGCCACCGTGAGTGGGCTTCCGATCGGCACCACCGTACTCGAATGGACTGTGGACAATGGACCTTGTGAGAACGGCATCACTTCCGATCAGGTAACCATCACCATCTATGACAATGGCACGCAGGCCGCTGCGGCCGGACCCGATCAAGCATTCTGCACGCCGGTGATCTCGGAGATCACCATGCTGGCAAGCGCGGCCACCGCACCCGCCACAGGGACGTGGAGCGTGATCAGTGGGTCGGGAAGCATTGCCAACAATACCGATCCGTTCACCGTGGTGAGCGGGGCCGGTCTCGGTGCGAACACCTTCCTCTGGACGGTCGACAACGGTGCCTGCGGTATCACTTCGGATGAAGTGACGATCGCGATCTACGATCACGAAGCCGCCGGGGCGGATGCCGGTGAGGGAGGGAATTTCTGCCAGGATGAAACGAACGCTTCACTTCAGGCCGTTCCTGCCGGAAGCACATCCTCCGGGATTTGGACCCTGATGTCCGGCACGGCGAACATCATCGATCCCACCGATCCGAACACCCAGATCACGGGGCTTGGGCTTGGGGAGAACATCTTCATGTGGACGGTGAGCAACGGACCCTTCGAGACTGGCGATCCCTGCGGACCCACGGCCGATACGGTGATGGTGAAGCTTCGCGATTGCCTCACGCTGCGCATCCCCGATGCGTTCTCGCCCAACGGCGATGGTGTGAACGATGTGTACCAGATCATCAACCTCGAGTCGTATCCTGGGAATTCACTACAGGTGTTCAACCGCTGGGGGAACAAGGTGCTCGATCGCCAGCCATACCTGAACGATTGGGATGGCACCAGCCAGTTCGGTGCGGCCTTCGGCGAGAAGCTGCCCGAGAGCACCTATTACTATGTGTTGGACATCGGTGATGGCTCCGAGGCCGCCACCGGCTTCATCTTCCTACGCCGATGAGAACGCGAACAGAAAAACCGATGGACCGCATGCACGCCCTGGCGAAAAGATGGATCGGATCGGTGCTGGCCTTCGCGCTCGGCACCAGCCTGCTGGCGCAGCAGGACCCGCAGTTCACCCAATACATGTTCAATCTGCTCGCGCTCAACCCGGCCTATGCCGGCAGTGCCGAGCGGGTAAGCCTGAAGGGATTGACGCGGCACCAGTGGATCGGCTTCGAGGGCGCGCCCACCACGCAAACGCTCACCATGCATGCACCGGTGTTCCGGGAAAGCATCGGCATCGGCGGAACGCTCCTGCGCGATACCCACGGGCCGATCACACAGTACACCTTCATGGCCGACATCGCGTACCGGATGTTCCTCGGAAATTCAAAGCTCGCGTTCGGTATAAAGGGTGGCTTGAACCTTCTGCAGGGGCGTTACGCCGATCTGAACCCGATCGACCCGAACGATCAGATGTTCCAGCAGAACGTGAACACCAAGCTCGATCCACAGTTCGGTTTCGGAGTGATGTGGTACAGCGATCGCCACTTCCTCGGATTGAGCATCCCGAAGCTCCTGCGTACGGAATTCTTCGGTGTCGATTCGCTTGTGTTCGTAACCGAAGCCGCCACACGCGGTCAGCGATCGCACTATTTCCTCACCGGCGGCTACGTCTTCGATCTGGGGTTGTACCACAAGTTCAAGCCAACGTTCCTGGTGAAGGCCGTGCAGGGTGCGCCTGTGAGCTTCGATCTCACCGCGAATGTGCTCTTCTATGAGAAGTTCTGGCTGGGGGCCATGTACCGCCATGGCGATGCGGTGGGCGCATTGGCGCAATACCACATCACCAACGATCTCACGATCGGCTATTCCTACGATTACCCGCTCACGCCGTTGCGCAACTACAGTGGTGGATCGCATGAGATCATGCTGGGTCTGGAGTTCGGCTCGAAAGTGAAGGGCATTCGTTCACCGCGTTATTTCTGATCAAGATGCGATCGAACAAAAGGAACATCAGTGCGGCCGGGATCGCGATCCTGCTGTTGGGCTTCGGCCCGATCGGCGCGCACGCGCAGAAGTTGAAGGAACGCATGGCGGACAGGCACGCCGCCATTTTCGATCACGAGAAGGTGGCTTCCATCTATGAGGACCTCGATGCGAAAGGCAAGGCCGATGAGGCCGATCTGCGCAGGCTCGCGAAGACCTACACCGAATTGAACGATCCGGCCCGCGCAGAAAGCGCCTACAAGCGTTTGATGGGCAAAGGCGCGCGCACTCCCGACGACATGTTCGCATACGCTGAACAACTTCGATCCAACGGCAAATACGCCGAGGCATTGATGTGGTATGAGGAATATGCCGCTCTTCGTCCGGATGATCAACGCGCACAGGCATACCTGAAGAACCCGCAGATCTTCGATCGTTTGATGCGTGACAGTACGAGCGCATCGATCCGCAAGGTGCCGATCAATTCACGTGCTGCCGATCTGGGCATGAGCGTTCTGGATGAATTGCTTCTCTTCTCGAGCGCACGCGGCGAAGGTGCCGGTGGAACGCGCCGGTACGTGTGGGACGATCAGCCTTTCCTCAACTTGTATTCGGCACTGCTGAAGGGCGAGACCGCGGAGGAACCGATGGTGATGCGCAAGGACATCAACAGCCGATACCACGATGGCACGGTCTCCTATGATTCACTTGCGAAGCGCATGTACTTCACCCGCAACAACATCCACTACGGTGTGCTGGAGAAGAGCAAGGGCAGCGACCTGAACCTCGGGATCTATTTCAGCGATGTGGTGGAGGGTGAGTTCGGACAGAACGAATGGGGGATATTGATCCCGTTCGAGCACAACGATCCCGATCACAACTACGGACATCCGTTCGTTTCACACGACGGCAGGCGTTTGTACTTCGTGAGCGATCGGCCGGGTGGGATCGGTGGGACCGACATCTGGTTCTGCGACAACATCGGTAACCAGTGGGGCGCACCGCAGAACATGGGCGCGAAGATCAATACCACCGCCGATGAGATGTATCCGTACCTGAAGCCCGACAGCACGTTCTATTTCGCGAGCAATGGTCATCCGGGTCTCGGTGGAATGGATCTTTTCTATTCACGGCTTTCAGGGAGCGGGCCTGGCAATGTGTTCAACCTGGGTTATCCGATGAACACACGTTACAATGATCACAGCTTATTGCTGATCAACGACAGCACGGGTTTCTTCGCCAGCGATCGGCCGGGTGGCGAAGGCAGCGATGATATCTACGGTTGCACGATCCGTCCGCCAACGATCTACCTCGCAGGTGTCGTCATCGATCGCGATACGCGTGAACCGATCGAAGGAGCGACGATCCTGTTGAAGGACGAGAACTCGAAGCATGTGAAACGATTCCAATTGGAGACTGAACCCGGCGGAAAGTTCAACATCGAAGCCGAGTACCATTCGAAGTATGTGCTCGTCTCGAACAAGAACGGGTATTTCCAGAAGGAAGTGACCGTTGTTACCGATGTGGATCCGCTGGAAGGCATCGTGATCGAAATGGTGAAGTATGATTATGCGGCGGAAGGACTCGTGCTCCATGGTGAAACGGATGAACCACTTTCAGAAACGAAGGTGCTGTTGCTCGATGCTGCCGATGCGAAATTGGAGGAATTGACCACCGATGAAAGTGGCAAGTACGCATTTCCGCTCAAGCCTGAATCCGACTATCGGATCACCGCGGAAAAGGATGGATTCTTCAAACAGAGCGTGAAGATCAGCACCAAGGGAAAGCCGAGCTCTGTGATCTATACGGATTTCCGTTTGTTCCCGCTGGTGGTCGATCAGGTGGTGCGCCTGGAGAATATCTTCTACGACTACAACAGCGCAGCGATCAGGCCTGATGCAGCGCTCGAACTGGACAAGCTCGTGACCACGTTGCAGGACAATCCGACGGTGAAGATCGAGCTGAGCTCGCACACCGATTGCCGCGGGAAGGATGCATACAACCTGTCGCTGTCGCAGAAGCGCGCAAAGAGCGCAGTTGATTACATCATCAGCAAAGGCATCGCGAAGGATCGCGTGGTGAGCAAGGGCTACGGCGAGAGCCAGCCGACCGAAACGTGCGTGTGCGAAAAGTGCACGGAAGAGCAACACCAGCGCAATCGCCGTACGGAATTCAAGGTGCTGTCGAAGTAGGTTGTAGGATCAGGGATGGGCCGGGCCGCTGCGCAAGCATGCGGCCCGTTCCATTTTCACACTACGCCATTACAGGCTTCAATTCCTCCAGCTCGATCTGTGTCGAAAGAAGATCTTCGATCGTTTCGCGGCGGCGGATCAGCTTTGCTTCACCCTCGTGCACCAGAATTTCCGCGGGTCGCAAACGGCTGTTGTAGTTGGATGACATCGAATGGCCGTACGCACCAGCGTTCATGATCGCGAGCAGATCGCCTTCCTGCACCTCGTTCAATTTCCGATCCCAACCGAACGTATCCGTTTCGCAGATGTTCCCGACAACGGTGTAGATCCGCGTTCTTCCTTCCGGCTTGCTCGCGTTGATGATGTGGTGGTACGATCCATACATCATCGGCCTTACCAAATGGTTCAAACCACTGTCCACGCCGGCGAAAACGGTGGCGGTCGTCTGCTTCACAAGACTTGCGCGAACGAGCAATACACCTGCTTCACTCACCAGGAATTTTCCCGGCTCGAACCACACTTCGATCGGTGTTTCGCGCACCTTGTTGAACGCATCGATCCGCGCGGCAAGTCGTTTGCCAAGATCCTCGATATCGGTGGTCACATCACCTTCCTTGTACGCCACTTTGAAACCGCTACCGAGGTCGATGTAACGCAGTTCAGGAAGTTCGGGCGCGATCCCAAGCAACAGTTCCGCGGCCTGCATGAAAACTTCGGTATCGAGGATGTCACTGCCGGTGTGCATGTGCAGCCCATGCACATGGATGCCGTGCGAGGCGATCACGCGCTGCATATGACGCACCTGGTGGATCGAGATACCGAACTTCGAATCGATGTGACCCACGCTGATCCGATCATGTCCGCCTGCGAGGATATGCGGATTGATGCGAAGGAACACCGGAACTTTTCCGCCGAAAGCGTGGCCGAATTGCTCCAGCATCGAGATCGAATCGATGTTGATGTGAACGCCCAGTTCGATCGCCTGTTTGAATTCCTCGAAGGTGACCATGTTCGGGGTGAACAGGATCTGGTCCGGCCTGAAGCCTGCGTGCAAACCGAGCTGCACTTCCTGGATCGAGACCGTGTCCAACCCGCAACCCAGCCGGTCGATCAAACGCATCACGTTGATGTTCGGCAGTGCTTTGCACGCGTACATGATCCGGTTGTTCATTCCGGCGAACGCCTTCTGCATCCGCTTCACCTGGCGCTCGATCACCGCCTGATCGTACACGTACACGGGCGTTCCAGCGATCTCAGCGATGCGATCGACAGGCACACCGCCGATCCAATATTTTCCGTCACGGACTTCCATGGGCCGAAAGTATCGGAATGTTCATTTTGCGACAGTGCAGACTATCCGGCCGGTTCGGAATGTGCGTCAACTCCGATCGGTCGCGAGGGGATGATTCCGGGTATGATCCTATCTCGATCGGATCTCAACACGCGCTCTTTCCGAATAGAAACCTCCAGCCTCAGCGATCCGTGTGAACGCTTTCTGCGCTGCTTTTCGATTACCGTTCGCATCCAATGCACGAGCATGATGGAAGTCCGCTTCTTCATCGAACACATCGAAGCGATGGGAGAGAACACGCGACAGAAGGAATTCCGCCGATCGGAAATTCCCGGTTTCCAAATGGCACATGCCGGCATAGAACAAGGCGTTCAGGTCATCCGGATATTGGTCGAGCAGGTATTCGAATTCCTCAACACAAAGGCGCGGATCGCTGCGGAAATGCTCAAGCGCATGATCCATGTAGTCCAGGTAGGATCGTTCTACAGGTTGAAGGATCTTCAGGTCATTTGAGTTCCGATCGGATCGATCGGCGGTGATGTTCCCATTAGCAAGTTCCACCTTCGGATCGAACGGATACAACTCTTTTGGATGAAGGATCTTCAGGTCGTGCAGGTAATGAAGTTGAAGCCCGGATCGTTGTTCCCGCACGATCTTGACGGACCTTTCTTCTTTCGAAGCGATCGATCCAGGTGTGATCTCGATCGGTCGTAGCCGTTCAATGGTTTCGTTGTGGTCGACTTTCGATCCCGTAGAAGCGATCCGCTCAATGACAACTTCCTGGCGGATCTCTGGAAGTACTTCGATCTTTTCTTCGGGTTCAACCTGGAACGGCATTTCTTCCCTGATCATGCCGATCTGTTCTTCAGCGATCGGATCGGCATTTTCGATCTGGGGATCGATACTGATCGGGATCGGAAGGATAGTGACCAACGCGATCATCAGCACCATCGGAAAGATCCAACTCCATGGGTTGAACGATGATCCAGGCCGGTGTTCCTCCAGGTCTTTCAAGCCATCGATCGCTCCAGGAAGCTTCAAGCCTTCGATCGCATCAGCAAGCAATGGATCATGCTCCATGGCGACTTCCACGTCGAACTGCTCGCGTGCGTTCGCTCTTTCCGCCACGTACGCGAGCAGTTGATCGCGTGTGATCGCTGCACCTGGAGCGAACGGATGCTTATTTGTTCCGCTGGTCATTTCGCTGGATCATGATCCGCAGATTCCTGCGGCCGTTCTGGATGTTGCTTCGCACGTTGTCCACCGTCATTCCTGCTGTCGCTGCGATCTCCTTGTAGCTGTAGCGTTGCATGTAGAAGAGCGTGATGCACGTGCGTTGCTGTGGATCGAGCTTTTCGATCGCACTCTCCAACGCGCGCAGGTCCTGCTCATGTAATTCGCTGGCGTCTTCATCTTCGATCGCAACGATCTGTTCTTCGATCGATGCATTGCCTTTCTCTTTCCGCAATTCGAGCAGGCAGCGATTTCGCATAACCGTATGGATCCATGGCCGGAATTTCATCACCTCGTGTTTCTTCAGCATTTCCGGCAGATCGGCGAACAGTTCGATCACCACGTCCTTCGCCTTTTCGGTGTCCTTCAGATATTTCATTCCAACCCCAAAGAGCAGATGGGCGTACCTGTCCCACAGGCCGCCCAACGCTTCGCGATCGCCTTTCCCGATCGCTTCGATCAGTTCCTCGTCATTCTTTCCCGCTATGTCCTTTCGCCGCAGGAACATTCTTCAGTTCTCATTTCGCCCGGCATATTCCCGTCTGTTCCGATCGATGCGTGCCTGTTCGTACATCTCGCTGTAGGTCTTCGTTTCGATCACCACCACACCGCCGGTCACATCACCGTATTTCGCCGGAAGCCCGCCCGTGTATACCGAAATACTGCTGATCGCCGATGCCGGCACGCGCGGAACACTTCCGCTGATCTTCACCCCATCCAGGAAGGAGACCATGTTCTCCGTGCGCGATCCGCGGAAATAAAGTCCGTCGCCGTTTGGCGCGGGCGTTACGCCGGAGAAGTTGCTCGCGATCATCTTCGCCGGATCGCGTTTGTTCGGATCGGTCTTGAATTCCTCCGCCAGCAGGCTCATCCGCGCGGGATCATCAATGGTGATCAGCGGACGTCTGTAGCGCTGGCCGTAGATCACAAGCGTATCAAGTGCTCCCAGGAACGCGAGCGAATTATCGGGCAGGTACGTGGCCCGATCGGCGATCACTTCAACCCCTTGCATTTCCATGGGCTCGAATCCTGTGAAGGAGATCCGCACGCCGTAGAGCCCGGGTGGGATCGGCTTCAGTATGAATTTACCGTCGGGGTCGGTGGTGGTGCCAAGTTGCGCACCAGCAACGGTGGTGGTGACATGAGCACCGGGCAAAGGGCCACCATCAGGGTCGAGCACCTTCCCGCGGATCTCGCCCAGGTTCTGGCCGAAGCCGATCCCCGGTAACAGCCATGTTCCGATCAAAAGCAATGTGTTCTTCATGATGGATCGTTTCCAATGGGATGCATCACATCGCCGGATCGCATAAGCGGAAATGAAAAAAGCCGCATTTCTGCGGCTCTTTCGTTCACTTCGGATAATGTTACAGTTCCTCGGCGATCACCTCTTTCACACCGGGTACTTCGTGTTTCAGCAGGTTCTCGATCCCCTGCTTCAGCGTGATCATGCTGCTCGGGCAACCGCTGCACGCGCCACGCAACGTCACGGTCACCACACCTTCATTGAACGATCGGAAAGCGATGTGTCCGCCATCACCTTCAACGGCCGGACGGATGTATTCCTCCAGGATCTGTATGATCTTCTTGTCGTCCTCAGACTTTGCTTCCGCATGTGTGCTCGCGCGCTCGTTCGCATCGGCAAGCGCCTGCGCTGGTGCATCAGCGTACACCACGCGCCCATCCTCGTTCAGGAATTCCTGGATGTATTCGCGCAACTCCAGTTGCACCAGGTCCCACGTCACCACATCGTTCTTCGTAACCGTGATGAAATTGCTCGAAATGAAAACGCCGGTCACGAACGGCAGGTTGAAGATCTTCTCGGCAAGCGGCGAAACACCTTCGGTCTCTCCGGGCGATCGGAATTCGAGTAACCTGTCCTCCAGCAACAGCATCCGGCTGCTAACGAACCGCATCGTGCCCGGGTTCGGCGTGCTCTCCGCATAAACGGAAACAGGCGGCCTTTTCAACGTCTCCAGCATGCCGCAAAGGTACGGACATCGATCGGAAAGGGGAGGGCGAATGCCGGCCCAAAAGCGGCCGTCACCGGGCTATGCGTTGCAACTCCTCGTCCGCCTTTACAGGCGGTCTGTGGGGTTTCCACTTCTATCCCTTTCGCAAGATGCATCTCCGAAATAGCCGCGTTAACAGTATCTTAAGTGTCGTTATAAGATCATATCCCGTACTTTTGTGGCGCTCATGCGCAGGTTCCTACATAAGCATCGCTGGACGGTCCACTTGGTCGTTGCGTTGCTTTTGTTCGCCACCAGCGGCGCCATGGTCACGCGCATGACGTGTCTTATCGGTGGGCATACCGAGCTTACGATCGGGCTTGCCGAGGATTGTTGTCCGCATGAAGAGCACGAGGGTGCTGTGATCGGCCCGCAATGCTGCGATATCGGGCAGACCGAACAGATTGAAAGTTCGTTCCTCCCGCAAGCCGATCTGGATCTGCTCGGCGTTTTCCTCGCGCTTGGTTCCGCGCCATTCATCACGTTCACCACTCCCGATCCTGCGCCGATCGCATGGCTGCAGAGCCGCCCTCCGCCGGTGGATTTTAGTGAACGTTCCGCGCGTACCGGTTCCCTTCGCATCTAGGAGCGATCCTGCACCACGCCATGTGGTGTGTTGGCATTACGCCAGCTGTTGTCGTAGTTGTTCGTTCAACTTCAAACAAGGATCAAGGAATGTTCAGAAAAGGGATCGCTTCTCTCGCGCTCTTGCTTGCTGCAAGTGGTTTCGCGCAGGAGAGTATTAAAGGAAAGGTCATCGGCCAGATGCCTGAAGGAGCGCAGCCACTTCCCGCGGCCAATGTGTTCTGGACCGGTACCACCATCGGCACTTCCACCGATGACGAAGGGAATTTCAGCATCAATGCACCAGAGCGATGGCCTGCCGCATTGATCGCATCATACGTCGGCTTCAGCAGCGACACGATCACGTTGGCCGCCATGCCCGGGCGGCCGATCGAGTTCAAGCTGGGCTCCTCGATCGAATTGCGTGCGGTGGATGTGGTGGAACGCCAGAGCGGTACCATCATGGATACACGCGCGCTGCAGAACACGGAGATCTTGAATCAGAAGGAGCTCAAGCGCGCAGCATGTTGCGATCTGAGCGAAAGCTTCGAGACGAACGCCACCGTGGACGTCAGTTTCAGCGATGCCGTCTCAGGCACCAAGACCATCCGCATGCTTGGGCTCGATGGCAAGTACGCGCAGATGAGCGTGGAGAACGTTCCGTTCATCCGTGGTCTGTCAACTTCATCAGGCCTCACGCTCATCCCAGGCACATGGATCAACGACATCAACCTGAGCAAAGGGATCGGTACTGCGGTGAACGGCCCGAATGCGATGACCGGCCAGATAGACCTGTGCCTGCTCGATCCCGGGGCCGAAGGTCCGCTGTTCGTGAACCTTTATGGCAACAGCCAGGGCCGCACCGAATTGAACGTGCACACGGCGCAGCGAACCGGGGCGCACAGCAATAATATCCTCATGGTGCACGGGAACCTGTTCCAGCAACAGATGGATCAGAACCGCGATGGTTTCCTGGACGATCCGCTCACGAAACGGATCAACATCATGGATCGCTGGATGCGCCGCACGGAACGAACGAATTCACAAATCTCCCTTCGCTTCGCCGACGATATGCGCGAAGGCGGACAGATGACTATCGATCCCGCCCAGTCGGATATTGGCGATCCACTGTATCGGATCGACATCCAGAACCGCATGTTCGATCTGGTGGGAAGGCATGGAGTGATCTTCAGGAACGATCAAACGAAGAGCATTGGTTTTCTGTTCGGCGCACGACGACATGAAGTGTCGTCTTCATACGGCCGGCGCAATTATGCCGGGTTGCAGGAAAGCTTTTATGGTAACGTTGTGTACCAGCAATTGCTCGGCACAGGCACCGATCAGCTGAAGGCCGGATTGAGCTTCCAGTATGATTCGTACGAGGAAGCGTTCCGCGACAGCACGTTCGATCGGATCGAAAGGATGCCCGGTGCTTTCGCGGAATACACACGTCACCGCGGGAAGTTCACCATGGTCGCCGGTGTGCGTGTCGATCACAATGATCTGTATGGAACAGCGGCGGGCCCGCGCCTGCATTTCAAGTACGATCCCGGTGCGCTTACGACCATCCGCGTTTCGGCCGGACACGCGTTCCGAACAGCACTTCCGTTGGTGGAGAACGCCAGCGTTCTTGCCAGTTCGCGCGAGATCATCGTTGAAGGCCCGATCGGCATGGAACAGGCATGGAACGTCGGCGCTTCGCTGCTCCATAAATTCAAATGGCTCGATCGGAAGTGGGCCTTCACCATCGATGGATATCGTACCACGTTCACCGATCAGGTGGTGAGCGATCTCGATCGCGATCCGCAGCAACTTGCGATCTACATGCTGAACGGTGCTTCCTTCGCCAACAGTGCGCTCGCAGATCTGCAGGTGGAATTGTCGCGTGTTCTTCGGTTGAAGACCAGCTACCGTTTTTATGATGTGCGTACGACATACGATGGCGTACTGCGTGAGCGTCCGTTCACTCCGGCGCATCGCGGACTTATCGACCTTGCTTACGAGGATCGGAAAGAACGCTGGCGCTTTGATATCAGCCTGAATCTTTTTGGCGAAGGAAGGATCCCTGACACATCGGATGATCCGCGTTACAGCATGCCGGAAAGATCGCCTGCATACGCCACACTGCATGCACAGGTCACCCACATCAGCGGTCCCTGGGAATTCTATGTTGGCGGAGAGAACCTCACAAGTACCTTGCAACAACAGCAGATCATCGCGCCGGATGATCCGTTCGGCCCCAATTTTGACGCATCGTTGATCTGGGGACCTACACGCATGGCGATGGCATACGCAGGCCTGCGATTCAACATTTCACGAAAAGAGATCACAACACCCAATGAAGAACACGTTCCTGGCAATTAGCCTGATGCTTTCGCTCGCGATGAGCGTACAGGCGCAGAACAACAAGCTCGATTCGCTCGTGATCCGCACAAGTGCCGTGTGCGACATGTGCGAGGAAACTATCGAAAGCAACCTGATCTATGAAAAAGGAGTGAAGGCCGTTGATCTGGATCTCGCCACAAGTGAGGTGAAGGTGGATTACGATCCACGTAAGACCTCGCCTGATAAAATTCGCACGGCGCTGACCAAACTGGGTTATTACGCCGACGACATGCCCGGCGACGAAAAAGCCTATCGCGATCTGCCCGATTGCTGCCAGAAGGAAGGTTGCGGTACGAAACCGGCCGAAAAACACGCGCAATAGATGGCGCTGATCCGATCTGTAAGAGGTTTCACGCCCCGTTTCGCAGGTGATCATTTCCTGGCCGAAACAGCGGTGGTGATCGGCGATGTGGTGATGGGGGAGAACTGCAGCGTGTGGTACAACGCGGTGGTACGCGGCGATGTGAACAGCATCCGCATCGGCGATCGCGTGAACATACAGGATGGTGCAGTATTGCATTGCACATTCGAACGCGCTGCACTTACGATCGGGAACGATGTGAGCATCGGCCATAATGCGATCGTGCACGGCTGCACGATCTACGACAATGTGCTGGTCGGCATGGGATCCATTGTGATGGACCGTGCGGTGATAGGAGAGGGAAGTGTGATAGCGGCAGGAGCGGTGGTGCTTCAGAATACGATCGTGGAGCCGGGTAGTTTGATGGCCGGCGTTCCGGCGAAACGCGTTCGTGAAGTAGGTGCCGATCTTTCAAGGAACGAGATCGAGCGGATCGCGCGGAATTACCTCAAATACGCAAGCTGGTTCAAGGAAGGCTGATCGTTCCATCGGGAAGCCAGGAAGCGTGCCGGATGCCGGTCGCCTCTACGAGTCTCAGCCGTTCGAGCATTTGTTCGAACGGTTGAAGCGGTCCGCTCGTGTAGCAGATCAGCGTTCCATCTTTTTCTGATCGGAATCGAAGTCCATCGCGATCGAGAAGGCGTTCCACCTGTCTTGCGATCGCCGGTGCGGGATCGATCACGCGAACATTCCCACCAACGATCCGTTCGATCAATGGACGAACAAGTGGATAATGTGTGCATCCAAGCACGAGCGAATCGATCCCTTTTTCAAGCATCGGTTCGATCCACGCACGTAGCATCTCTTCGGTGCGCAGTGTATCCAGTTCACCGGCTTCGATCTGGCCGACCAATCCCGGACAGGGTTGATGCAGTACCGTGACATCCGCAGCGAACCGTTCCACCACTGAAGCATAGACTTCGCTCTGGAACGTGGCCGGTGTGGCGATCACCCCGACCACACGTGATCGTGATGATTCCGCAGCTGGTTTCACCGCAGGTTCCATGCCCACGAAAGGCACTTCTGGAAAAGCTTCGCGAAGCGCTCGTAAAGCGGCAGCAGAAGCGGTGTTGCAGGCGATCACGATCATCTTGCAACCGGCTTCGAGCAATGCGCGCGTTATCGCGAAACTGAAACCGCGCACCACATCCAGCGATCGCTGGCCATAGGGAAGGTGTGCACTGTCCGCGAAATAGATCAGGCGCTCTTTGGGGAGCGCCTGATGGATCTGGGCAGTAACGGTAAGTCCTCCGATCCCGGAATCGAAAATGCCGATCGGGCCTTCGCGAAACAGATCAACGCGATCGTTCTGCGACACGCGTATCAGATACCGAGCTGGGTCTTCACCAACGGGAGCACGTCCTCGCCTTTGTCGTAATAGAGAACGAAACCGGTGCTGGTATCGAAGATGTAGGTGAATCCGTTCGCATCGGCCACATCCTTGATCGCCTTGTTGGTGCGTTCCACCATCGGCTTCAGCAGTTCCTCCTCCTGCCGTGCGAGATCTTCCTGGGCTTTCTGTTGCGCGGCGGTGATCCGCTGTTCCAGTTCACCGATCTCACGCACGGCCATCTGCCGCTCGGTCTCCGTCATGGAATTCGCGCTCGCCTGGGCCTCGCTCACTTTCGCTTCATACTCCGCACCCATCGCCTTCAGCTGGTCATCGAGCTTCTTGGCGAATGCCTGCATCTTGGTCTCCGCATCCTTGCGTTCGGGCAGCATCAGCATCAATGCCTGCCGATCGATGTGGCCAAGCTTCGGTGCGCTTTGCGCGAACATCGGCGCGGCGCTCAACATCAACCCAAGTACGAAAAGAAAGTGCTTCATCATTGCTCTGTTCATCGTGGTTTTACTTCTTGTCCGGCGCCTCCCGGCCGTGTTCCTTGTTGAAGGTTGCGCTCGCCCGTCTGTGGTCTTTGGTCGGGATCGCCTTCTCGCATCCGGTCAATGTCCTCGTCCTTCCGATCCTCCGGTTCCTCACCATCGGATCCGCCTCCTTCCGATCCGCCCTTACCGGGCCTGATCCCCAACTTCCGCAGAACGCTGTCGCTCTTGTCGTACTTCTCGCTCGCGAAGAGCAGGTTGTTGCTCGCGCTGCCAAGATCGAATACGGCGACATAGCTGGTTCCGGCGACTTCCTTCACCGCGGTGTACACGCGATCCTGGATCGGCTGGATCAACTCCTGGCGTTTCTTGAACAGGTCGCCGTTCGGTCCGAATCGCTGCTTCTGGAGATCCCGTGCTTCGCGCTCACGCTTTTCCATGTCCTCCACACGTGATCGCTTCATCTCTTCGGTAAGCAGGATCGCTTCGGCATTGTAGGCCTCGCGCATGCGCTTGATCTGCTGGTGACGCTCATCGATCTCCTCCTGCCACTGCTGACTGAACCGATCGAGCTCCTTCTGCGCCGTGGCGTACTCGGGCATCTGGTCCAGGATGTACTTGGTGTTCACGAACGCGATCCTTTGGGCAGAAGTCTCCTGCATCAGGAAAAGCGCACCAGTAAGGGCAAGGATGAGGTGGATCGTGGTTTTCATCGTTCGGTGGCGTGGTCGAAAATAGGCGATCCGGATCACAGCTCGCCAAGATCTATGCCGATCGTAAAATGGAACTGGCTCTTCGCCATGTTCGGCAGGTAGGGCACATC
>JAEZDL010000168.1 GCA_023418095.1 Bacteroidota bacterium | reverse complement strand
CGTGAATTTCCTTCGTCCACCAAGGCTTTCAGCGCATCGAGCCGCTCCTGTAGCAGCCGTTTGCGCACTTCGTCCGGGTACTTCTGGAAGGTGATGCCGAGGTGGTTGTCGGCGGTATGGATGATCTTGATCGGCATTGACAAAACCCGCGTCGATCGTGGGCGATGTGAAACTACAAGTCAGCTGCGACAGATCACGTCGTTGTGGAAAAGTTGCGTGGGTGATGTGAAAGAGTGAAAGAGTGAAATGGTGAAATGGTGAAAGAGTGACTGGTGACTGGTGAATAGTGAATAGTGAATAGTGAATAGTGAAGAGTGAAGAGTGAAGAGTGAAGAGTGAAGAGTGAAGAGTGAATGGTGAATGGTGAATGGATGGTGAGGATGTTGGTTCTGCCCATTCACTATTCACCAGTCGACATTCACTTGGGTTTTCTGGGCGGGATCCTGTCTGGTCGTGGCTTCGCCTGCAACTCCTCCTCCCGTCGGTCGTGCGGGGTTTCCGGCTTGGCCACTTACGCGGTTGCTGTACTTGGCGAAAATGTTATGGGATAATGAAGGATCATCTCGAATGCGCCAGCGCGCGAGGGATAGAAGCGGAAAGCCCGCAAGAGCGCGTAGCGATCGCGGACTTGGAGCGGATAGCCCGGTGACGGCCTGCTTTTGAGGCCGGCACGCGCCCAAAGAAAAGATGAACCAACGGCCGATCCGGTGGATCGACGCTTTGTGACCCTGGATCGTTACCGTTATTTCGCCTTCAAGCTTTCCTTCTTCGCCGCCTTGTCCTCCCTGGTGGGCCTGTAGCCGAACAGCTTGTTGTCCTTGATCATGTTGTCCACATACGGCGGCACCATTTCCTCCCAACCGGTCTCACCATCGCGGATCATGCGAAGGACCTCCTTGCTGTAGATGTTGAGCACGTTGGGATCGTAGCTCTCGATGTCGACGAGGCGCTTATTGAAGAGCAGGTAATCGTATAACGGCCGCAAGCGCGGATGTACCGGCATGGTGGTGGTGGTCATCACTTCGTTGCTGCCTTCCACGCATTGGGGGTACACGTAGATCTTCAGATCGCGGGTGAAGAGGATGCCGAAGGCCTCGAGCATACCGCCGTTGAGGTTGCGGTAATACTTCTCGTCGAAGACGTCGATCAGGTTGTTCACACCCATGATCAGGCCCATGCGCGCTTTGGTGTAGCGGCTGAAATATTCAACGAGCTTGTAGTATTCCTGGTAATTGCTGATCAATACGGTCTGCCCGAGCGAACAAAGGATATCGGCCCGATCGATGAAATCCTTCTCATCCACATCACCGGTATCGGCGCGCAGATTGTTGAGTGTGATCTCGAATAATACCTGCAGGTTCTGACGGTCCACACGCTGTTCCTTGATGAACATGTTGTAGCCGTTCATGATCATGTCGATGTTCACCTTCGTCACCGGCCGGAAGCTTCCACGGATCGCAAGGATGTTCTTTTTGTAGAGCATCTCGCTGGCCTGAAGGTTCTGGCCATCGGGACCGAAGAGAACGGCATCGGTGTAGCCGCGCTTCACCAACTGGAGGCTGAGCAGCCGGTTGTCCACCTGTGCGAACGCCGGCCCGTTCATCTGGATCATGTCGATCTCCATCACGTGGCGGCTCACGTTGTCGTATAGCGCCGTCATGATCTCCTGCGGATCGTTGTGATGGAAGAGGCAGCCGAAAAGGAGGTTCACGCCCAGGATGCCCAGGTTCTCCTGCTGAAGCGTGATGTCCGGATCGTGCAGGCGCACGTGTATGATGGCATCGCTCGTTGGCTGATCGGGCGCTGTCTGGAACCGTACACCTATCCAGCCGTGACCACTGTGGGGTTTCTCGAACGTGCTGGTGGCTACGGTGTTCGCGAAGGTGAAGAATTTCTTGGTGGGATGGTCCTTCCGCGAAAGGCGGTCCACGATGAGGCCATATTCGTGGCGCAGCATGTTCTTCAGCCGGCTTTCCACCACGAAACGATTGCCCGGTTCAGGCCCGTAGATCGCGTTGCTGAAATCCTTGTCGTAGGCGCTCATCGCCTTTGCGATGGTCCACGAGGAGCGGCCGGCACGGAAGAAGTGACGTACGGTCTCCTGGCCCGCGCCGATCTCGGCGAAGGTTCCGTACAGATCGGGATCGAGGTTGATCCGCTTGGCTTTTTGTGCCGGACTCAGTACGATCCGGTTCGGGTCTTGGATCATGTCAGGTACAAATTTACGGCCTGCGCTGCGGCGGGGAATTGACGTGCATCATGGGCCGGATGCCGATCGGCGATCGCGAAGGGAGCTGGATCAAGGCCGATCGAACGAGATGCTTAGGTCGCCGGTAAGGGTGCGGTGTACCGGACATTTCGATCCGATCTGCTTCAACCTTTCCCGCTGCTGCGGATCGAGCCTTGGAGGAAGGTCGAGCTCCACGCGCAAACTGGTGGTCACATCACCTCCGCCCTGGCTCCGATCCATGTGCACATGCACCTTGAACGGCATGATGTCCCAGCCTTTGCGGCCCGCGTACATCTTCAGGGTGATCGCGACGCACGAGGCAAGGCTTCCGATCAACAGTTCATGAGGGCGAAGCCCAAGATCGCCGCCACCTTCGCTTGAAGGTTCGTCCGCGATGGCCTCGAGGCCCCGGGCGGTGATGCGGGTGAAGTAATCCGCTTTGTCCGGTGTGGCGGTGACCGTGCGTTGAAGGATGCGTTCCATTTCCGAAAGTTGCGAAAAGATCACAGGATCCCGCGCGCCTTGATCTCCAGATAACGGTTCACCACGTTCACGGTAAGGTCCTGCGGCCGGCAGAGAATGGAAGCCATTCCGTGCCGCTCCAGCTCCCGTGCGATCAGTTGTTTCTCGAACATCGTTCTTTCAACGATCGTGCGGATATACACTTCCTCGGTGTTCGCCGGTTCCGATCGGAGGTCCTTCTCCAATTCGGTGTTGATGAAGAAGATCGGCACCACCAGATGTTGGCGGGCCAGCCGCAGCAGGTAGGGAAGCTGCCGTTGCATCGCTCCCACACTTTCATAGTTCGTGAAGAGGAGCAACAGGCTACGCTGATGGATCCACCTTCGCACAGCAATGTACAACGCCTCGATATCCGTTTCCAGATGATCGGTGGATTGGTGGTAGAGCATTTGAAGTATGGACTGCATCTGGCCTTTCTGGCGGCTGGCCGGAAGCACATCATGCACTTTATTGCTGAAGGTGATCAACCCCGCCTTGTCCTCTTTCCGCATGGCGATGCTGCCGATCACCAGTGAAGCATTGATCGAATGGTCCAACAGGCTGAGGCCCTCGAAGGGCATCTTCATCACGCGGCCCGTATCGATCAACGAGAAGACCTGCTGTGCGCGTTCGTCCTGGTACTGGTTCACCATCATTCGCCCGCGGCGTGCCGTGGCCTTCCAGTTCACCGTTCGCCTGTCATCACCGGGGATGTATTCCTTGATCCGCTCGAATTCCGCCTGCTGAGCGATGCGCCGCACACGCTTGATCCCTGCAAGTGTGAGCCTGTCGCTGATCGCGAGCAGTTCGTACTTCCGCAGTTGCAGATAGGAGGGATATACGGCCACTTCGCGCTGCCGATCCTCGCTGTAACGCCGTTCGGCCAGGCCGATCGCAGTGCGTACGAATACCTGTATCGATCCGAAATGATATACGCCCCGTTGCACCGGACGCACGTTGTAATCAAGGTCCACGGTCCCCCAGGCGGCAAGTTTCGATCGGAATTGCAGATCGCGGACCTGGAATTGCACCGGCAGCTCATCGATCACCCTTATCCACACATCCATGGGATAACGGCTGGTGATCACCAGCGTCACCGGGTTGCGATCGCCGTTGGACCAGCGCTCCAGCGTGCGGCGCACCGCAACGATCCCGGCCCGCTTCCCATGCAACAGGAACAGATCAACGACGAGCGCCGTGATCAAGAGCAATAACGCGACCTTCCCCACTACGAACGCAGGTTGCCAGAACCAGCCGGCGATCATCGTGAGAACGATCGACCAGCCGATGATGAACGTGCGCCGTGTGAGGAAGATCTGGCGGATCATCTACCGTGGTACTTCCAATTGCTTGATCAGCATATCGATCACCTTGTCCGGCGTAAGACCTTCCATTTCACGCTCGGGTGTAAGCTGCACGCGATGCCGGAGCACATGTGGCGCCACCGATCGGATATCCTCTGGGGTAACGAAATCGCGCCCGGCGATGGCGGCACCTGCCCTCGAGCCCATGAGGATCGCGAGCGATGCGCGTGGCGATGCGCCCAGCATCAACGATCCATCGTGCCGTGTGCGGTCCACGATGGAAGCGATGTAGCGCACGAGCTTCTCTTCACACTTCACCTTGCGCACCAGCGTTCGTGCGGCTTCCAGTTCTTCGGTGGAAAGCACGGGCCGCACCGCTTCAACGTTCAACATGCCGATGCCCTGGCTGGCACGGTCCAGGATGGCGATCTCTTCCTCCAGCGAAGGATAACCGATGTTCAGTTTGAAGAAGAACCGATCGAGCTGTGCCTCGGGCAGGCGGTAGGTCCCTTCCTGTTCGATCGGGTTCTGGGTGGCCAGGATCATGAACGGCCGCTGCATCGGGTAGGTCGTACCATCCACCGTGATCTGCCTTTCCTCCATCACTTCGAAAAGTGCGCTCTGCGTTTTCGCCGGTGCGCGGTTGATCTCATCAACAAGAATGATGTTGCTGAAGACCGGACCCCTCCGGAATTCGAACGCCGTTGTGCGCGGATCGAAAACGCTGGTGCCGATCAGATCGCTCGGCATAAGATCGGGCGTGAACTGTATGCGTGAGAAACCGGTGTGGATGCAACGCGCGAGCAGCTTTGCGGTAAGCGTTTTGGCCAGGCCGGGCGCGCCTTCGATCAGGACATGCCCATCGCTGAGCAAGGCGATCAGGAGCAGATCCACCATGCGTTCCTGGCCCACGATCACTTTCGCCACCTCCTGCCGGAGCTTTTCCATAGAATGCTGCAGGTCCGTAAGCGGGATCGCCGGGCGGAAGCCAGTTGCCGGTGGATCGGCGTCAGCGCTGGTGATCGGTCGTTCGTTGTTCTCCATTTTCATCAGATCAATTGCCTGAATTCGTGCAGTTCCCTGCTGAGCTTCAGAAGTTCGTTCTCGGTGAGCACACCGGCCTTTTCCCGTTGTTCGATCGCGCGCAGGCGCCGTTCGGTCTCCTGTTCCGAAAGGCCGGTCTTCACCGCCAGATGGCCGATCGTATGGCGATCATAGGCGAAGGAAGCCAGGTAGGTGCGCAGCCTGATCTCCTCCTTGAAATGTGCGATCATCCGCCTGGCGATGCCCGCGTGATCCCCCTTCTGCCAGTACATCCTGCCGATGGTATCGGTGAGTTCGCGCGTGGTGTTGCGCAGCGGCCGGACGATCGGGATCGCGCGCTGCTCGCGGCGTGCACGCGTAAGGATGTACAGGATGATCAAGGCGAGAGCGAAATACCAGGCCCAACGCAATGGTGGTTGCGAAAGGATGTAGCGCAGCGGAGTGCTCGAACCCTGTCTGCCCAGCTTCAGGAATTCATCCCAGAACACCGGCCTGTATGGAAGTGCGCTGAATGCGCCGGCAATGAAGGCCGCATTGTCGCCTTTCAGCAGATTGTAGTTGGTGAACGCGAGCGGAGCGCTGCACAGCAGGATCTTCCCTTCGCCCCATGCCATCTGCAGGAGCACCGGGTGCGATGATCCGTTCACAGCGAGGATGTGGGTGCCCGAGGTATCGTAACGATCGAAGAACGCATCGGGAAAGCCGCGCGAGTAGCGAAAAACGCCTGGAGCGATCCGCTGCGCACCAACGAAGCGGATGTCCGATGTGTCATCCACGGCTTCAAGCAATGAAAGATCCGTGTTGATCATCAACGTATCGGCGAACACGCCATGGAAACTTTCCGCTGCCACGAAGAGGTGATCCCCTTTTTCCACCATCGCGAGCAATTGGTCGGTGTTGATCCGGTCCAGTTCGAAGTTGCTTGTGATGTAGATATGGTTCACCGGCCCGGGATCCCCCTGCAGTTCGTTACGATCGTAACCGATCGTGTACGGGGGATCGGTGATCGTGCGCACTTCGGGGAACAGATCGGTGAGCCGGTCGTGAAGATGTTTCGCGCCGTACGGCTTGCGGTGATACTGCGAAAAGGATGGGCTCCAATCGGTGGGTTCGGGCACCATCGCCTCCAATACGGAAAGCAGTATCACCAGGAAGGCCAGGCCGATCAACATCCGCTTCTCGAACTTCGTCATGCGGCCGGTGCGCTCTCGAATTCGATGAAGGGGCGACGCAAAGCAGGATAATCAGCGGCCGTGATCGCTGCGTTGCCATACCACACCCATTGGAACACCAGCGCCACATGCGCGAAACGCGATCGCAATTGCGGATCGGAGATCCCCGCCATGTATTCCTGGTCGGTGTAATGCGGATGCCATTCGAGCACGTTTCGATCCACGAGGCCACGCAGCACGAGCAGATAATGCAGGCGGATCGCCCGGCGCAGATCGCCTGCTCCTTCCGCCTGTTCGATCATGGCGATCAGATCCATCTCACGTATGTCATCCTCGGTCACCGCCACTTCACCCAAAGAACGTGGAGCACTTTGGAAGATGCGCTGGAAACCGCCCCGGCTCAGCATGATCACCGCGAACAGGAGGGCTATGCCGATGATCACGTAAACGAGATTTTCCGTGATGGTGGCCCCAATCCTCGATCCGAAGATGCGCTGGAGCCACCGGCCGATCCATTGCTGGAACCGTTCCCAAAGCGTTGGCACACGCCGCAGGTCCTGATCGTAGTCGATCCCCGCCCGTAATTTTTCCAAGGCCTCGCGATCGAACTCGCGCAGCTCGATCCGCTCTTCCGTGACCCCTTCCCGTGCGGAACCATCGTTCTGCGCGGCCAGCCCGGTGAGGAAGAGAAGCAGTAGGATCAGGAGGGGACCACGCATCGATCAGGCTTGTTCGAATCCCTGGATCTTCTGGCGAAGCCCAAGGCCTTCCTTCTCTTCGACCAGCGAATAATATTTCAAGCCCAACGCCACGGCCATGATCGGATAGGTGAGCATGGTCACCAGCATGTTTATCGTCATCATCAGTGCCATGGTGATCGAATACCAGTCCAAGAACCGCTCCTGATCCGGCTGGCCGCCATCGAGCGAATTGAGACCGATCGCGAACGAAACGATCATGGTGGGGATCATCAATGCGTACGCGATCACGGATTGGATCAGGCCCAGGATGATGATCAGCCCGAACGTTTCCCACCACCGATCGGTGATCAATTGATGCGACCGCTTCATGGAATCGATCACGCCCTTGCGTTCGATCGCGTGCACGATGTACGTGAGCGAAAGTGCCACGAACACGTAGACCCCTGGAAGGAAACAGAGCAAGGTGCCGATCACCACGAGGATCCCCATCAGCAGGCTTATGCCGATGTAATTCCCGATCTCCGCGATACTGCGTTGCCAAAGATCGGCGGTGCCCAGCGCATGGTGCTCACCTTTCTCGTAGGCCCGCAGGTATTCGTAAACGATCGCGATCAGCATGATGATGGACAGTAGGAGAAGAACGTATCCGATCACCATCGGTAACCCCTGTGAAATACCCGTGAATTCCACATTTCCCATGGAAATTCGCTGTATATCGCCCATCGATCTTCCGATCAGGAACCCGGCGATCAGGCCGGGCGGCAGACAGATCACACCGATCGCCCGGAAGAGCGGCCGCCAGTTCTGGCGCAGGAACTGGAACGTGGTGGAGATCAGCTGCCCGAAGTCACGGTATTGCCTCAGCGGGATCGGCGTTTCGTTCTGCATGGTAGGGAAGGATGATGAAGTAATAGATCACGAAGAGCAATGATGCACCGATGATGGATATGGATACCGCAGGATGCATCACCAATGAATGCCTGGTAAGGAACGATTCGATCGCCCCGGCGATGATGAAGACCGGCACCAGGCCGATCACCACCTTGAGGCCCAGGCGCGCGTGATGCCGGAAGCTTTCGCCACGTGTGTAAGTGCCCGGAAAGAGCAGGCCATGGCCGATCGTGAGCCCTGCCGAACCTGCGATCACGATCGCTGATATCTCCAGGGTGCCGTGCATCCAAACGGTGAGCAGGCTTTCCTTCAATACACCATGCTGGAAGAAGAAATACTGGAACGAACCCACCATGATACCGTTGTAGAGAAGGAGCAGGGCGGTGCCGAAGGAAGCCGCGATCCCGGCCGCAAAGCAGAGCAGGGCCACACGAACATTGTTCAATGTGATCCCAAGGAACATCACCCCTTCATCATTATCGCCGTAAACCGCCATCGGTTCGCCGCGCCGGATGTTGTCCAGGGTCATGTCCACGTACCCATCCCCGAGGATCAGGCGCACGAAGGTCTCATCGTGCCGTGCCGAAAGCGCGCCGATCGCCATCGCCACTGAGAAGATCAGGAAGGAGAGGAGCAATTGTTTTCTCGTTCGCGCCAGGGCGAGCGGCACTTCGTGCCGCCAGAAGGTTATCAGTCTTCCCTTCGGTGTTCGCTGGTTGCGGTAGATATGATGATGCAGACGGGACGCGAGACCGTTGAGGTACTCGGGTACTTTGCTCTGAGGATAGAACGTGCGCGCGTAGGAAAGATCGTCGTTCAGCTGGATGTAGAGATCCGATGCTTCATCGGCGCTCAACTTGTCCAGGCCGGTAACGACCTGTTCGAGCCGCTGCCATTTCGACTCGTTCTTTTTGATGAAGGCGGCTTCGCGCATCGGCGGCGGATCGATCAAACATAAGATTCCTTCGGCAGATGCCGCGATCGGCGGTAATTTGTCGCGCCATCATGCGAACGATCGGAATTGAAACCGCACAGAACGTAAGGCTCGATCACGAAACGGCGAGCATCGGGGACAGGGTGGTGGCCTACATCATCGATACCTTGATCGTTTGGTCGTGGCTCTTTCTCTGGATCCTCGTGATCAGTGAATTCAATGGGATGAACAGCGATGTGTACTTCACGATCGGTTTTGCGATCGCCTTGTTCCCGTTGCTGTTCTATCATCTTGTTTCGGAGGTGACCATGAACGGCCAGAGCATCGGCAAGCGCGCAAGGCACCTGAAGGTGGCCCGCATGGACGGTGGCCAACCGCGTTTCGGCCAGTACCTGCTTCGTTGGGTGCTGCGGCCGATCGATAGTTTCTACTGGCTCGGACTGGTGGTGATCCTGATCAATGGGAAGGGCCAGCGCCTTGGCGATCTGGCGGCCGGTACCACGGTGATCACCTTGAAACCCCGCATGAAATTCAGGGATACGTTGCTCACCGATCTTCCGGCGGAACATGTGGTACGATTCCCTGAAGCGATCAAGCTCACCGATGCGCAGGCGGCCATGATCCGCGAAGTGCTCAACAACCGTATGGCGGACAAGTGGGCGGTGATCGAGGAGATGGCCGCGAAGGTGAAGGAAGTGATCGGTGTGCAGGCCAGCGGAATGCGATCGCTGGAATTCCTGCAGGCCGTGCTGCGTGATCAGGTGCATCTCACCAGCGGATCGGCGGAAGCCGCTACCAGCCGGTGACGAGCAACCGGCGCGCACCAGTGATCCCGCTCTTCATGTACTGATCATAGCCCTTTGCGGCCCGCTCGCGGATCGCTTCATCGTTTTCCTTCAGTACCCAGCCGATCAGTGCTTCGCGCAGTGTGAACGCTTCCGTTGAAAGCAGGCCGGTGGTCCAGAGCAGGGGTTTGGCTCCGGTGGCGCGTATGTGGTGATTGAAGAACCCACGGCTGATCGGTGCGAGTATGATCACTTCGTTGGGCACATCATCCTGCGATCCCAAAGTGATATCGATCTTGAAATCCATGAGCCCGTTATGTCCGATGAATGCGATCAGGTCGGCACCGCCGCCCGATGGGATCACTTTTCCGCCTAGGCTGATGAAACCACCACCGCCACCGCTCGCGAACAACAGCAGATCTTCTGTGGCCTGTCGCAAATGCCTACCATCATAAGCATCGGCGATCACGTAGATGGCGCTATCGCGGTGTTTCCAGACCGCCCGATCGAGGATGTATGGTTGCGCAGGTCTTTTCGTTTCCATGGGCTGCCATTCCGGCGCCCAAATGAAATGACTTTTCATGCCACGGCCAGCGCCCCAGTTCAGGTTCGCAGCTGGTGAGCTTCCATCACCGAACGCGCCTTGAAGTTTCGCAATGCCCTGGTGTTCATTATCTGCCAGCGCCACGATAACGTGCACCACACGCAATGCCGCCGAATCGAAATGGATCGCGAGCGAAATGAGGAACAGGGAAATGCGGCAGATCTTCACGAGAATGCTTCCGGTGGCGCAGCGAAAGTAGCCAGCGGAAATAGAATGGAGAAGCCGCCATTCACGGCGGCTTCGATCGGAAAATATCCGTATATGATCAGCGCATGTCGTTCACAACGACACCCGGATGTTTACCCTTGTCGAAGGTGAACAGATCGTCGGCGAATTGGGCGTTCGGCACGAAACGCTTCAACGTGTACGTGACCGTATTCCCGTCCTTGTACAGCACTTCAATGCTCCGCGGTTCGGTCTTCGCCTTATCAACCTTCAACACCACGGTGTGGTAGGCTTTCTTGTCAGGCTGCAGCGGGAAAAGTTTCACGATCTGCACGGTCGTGCCATCTTCGGTCCTCTCTTCCACGAACTGGCTCTTGAATCCTTGTTCGTACTGGGTGAAAAGCTTGCTCGGATCGAGTTCCTGATCCATTTCCTTCGGATCGCTCAGGGTAACCTCGTTGCTTTCCTTGCTGTAAGTGTACATCGTGGTACCATCGTTGATGATCGTGTTCTGATCGAGCGTGAGGCGGAAACGGTTCCCCTTAACCTTCATGTTCCCTTCCTGCTTCACGTCCAGGCCATCGCGCTTGCTCTGCAAACGGCTGCTGAAATCGGCTTCAAAGGTGTTCCACGTTTTCGCCTGCGCCATCAGCTTGTCCAGGATCGCCTTGCTTTTGGGATCGTCCTGCGCGAGTGCAGCGGGGCTTAAAAAGAGAAACGAGAGAAGTAAAAGGAAGGAAGTTCTCATTGAGCTGTTCGTATGGCGGCAGTGAGGCAAAGCCTGTGCCATATCAAATGCCGATCGGCGGTTCATTTCTTCTTTGCCGACGGGGATCCGCCTTTCTTCTTCGCTGGTTTCGGTTTCAACATGGTGCCACGGCATTTCGGCGATCCGCAGTGGCATGCCCATGTCCTCAGCAATTTCTTGGTGTATGGAACATCGAATTCGAAACCGTAATCGTAGGTGATCTCTTCACCGGCCTTGATCGTACGCAGTGCTTCTATGATCACCTTCTCCTTCCTGGGATCGCCGCTTTCATCTTCGTGGATGTATGCGATGCTGTTCGGATCGCAACTGCAATTGATCCATTTGGCGATGTTGCCGCGTACGTTGGCATCCACGATCCATTCATCGTTCAGCGTGAAAAGGAAAGTATGCCCGGTATTGATGTCGTTGTAATGAAGCTGATCGGCCTCATCATGGGTGATCAATCGCCCTTTATATTGAACGATATGCTCGCCTTTGCGGATCGTATCGGTGGCGAATACGCCGTTCCCGTGGATCCGCGAACGTCTTCTTTCGATCTTCATAGTTCACTGCGTGATCATCGGGGCCTTGGAAGCGGCCCCGCCGATCGGATCATTTCTTCGCGGCCGGTGCTGCTTTGGTGGCGGCCTTCTTCGGTGCAGCCTTCGCGGCCTTCTTCGCTTTGGGTGCTGCGGCGGTGCCGGCCTTCTTCGCTGCGGTGGCATTGGCCGCGAGCTTTTTCGCGGTCGCGGCCTTGCGCTTCGCGCGCGTGTTGCTGGACTTCGCCCGGGTGATGCCTACGGTCTTCGGTTTACGACGGCTTGCGCGTTTGGTGGTCATGTTCTGGAGTTTGGCGAAAGCTATGTGATCTTCGAACAGATCAGCGCGTACACCATCGGAAGTTTTCCTTCGAAGCCGTTGATACGATGAAGTCCGTCGCTTCCTTTCACTGTTCCCGTGAAGCAATCATGCGGCGATCCATCCAGCTCCATGAACCGATCCAGCCGGAGGCCGGCAGCGAGCAGCGCGCCGATCACATCGGCGAGCGAATGGTTCCAGCCGTGCGCTTCCATTTCGATCGGCGCATTTATGTCCGCGTACGTGCCCTTTTGCATTTCCACGATCGGCTTCCGGTTGAAGTAGGAGTGTTCGATCCGCTTGAATTCGTTGTCGAACATCCAGATCACCGGATGGAATTCAACGAAGATGAACCTGCCACCTGATTTCAAGTAATGGCTTATGTTCTTCGCCCAACTCGTCAATTCCGGCAACCAGCCGATCGTTCCATAACTGGTGAAAACGATGTCGTATCTGTTATCGAGTGAAGGTTGAAGATCGAGCACGTTCGCGCGGATCCAATCGGCCTTCAATCCACATCGATCGGCGAGCTCCTTCGCTTTTTCGATCGACACATCGCTCAGGTCGAGACCGGTCACATGTGCACCCATGCGAGCCAGCGAAAGCGTGTCCTGACCGAAATGACATTGAAGGTGGAGCAACCTTTTTCCAACCACATCACCGAGCAATTCAAGTTCCAACGCAGTAAGCGAATTTCGGCCTGCGACGAAGCTTTCCACATCGTAGAAGGCCGATCGAACATGCACTTCGGCCATCGCGTTCCACAGATCACGGTTCGCGTTGAAAGCCTCCTGATCGTTCATTACTGGCCAAATGTAGCCGCATGGCACCGCCGATCGGCTTCTACCTTCGCGCGATCAAAACAACACATCATGCGATCACGGATATTCCTACCAGTGTTGCTCCTGCTGCTGCTGGGCTCGTGCGTTTCCAAGAAGAAATACACCTCGCTGAAGATGAGCAACGAAACCTTGAACTCACGCGTGGAGGAGCTGCGCCGCGAGCTGGAGGATTGCCGCACCGCACGTGCTGCGCTCCAATCCGGCAACGATGAACTGCGCGCCCAGAACAAGGAATTGAGCGTGACCAATGCGGCGTTGCTGAACAACGTAGGCAATATGGCGATGCTCTCCGCCAAGGAGGCCGAGAACCTGGAACGTTCGCTCGAGAGCATCAAGGAGAAGGACCTGCAGATCCGATCGCTGCAGGATGCGCTCACCAAGAAGGATTCGGTGACGCTCGCGCTGGTGGTGAGCCTGAAGGGAAGCCTTGGCAACATGGCCGATGAGGACGTGGAGATCAACGTGGAAAAAGGCGTGGTCTTCATTTCGATCAGCGACAAGATGCTTTTCAAGAGCGGCAGCACGCAGATCAGCGATCGCGCCAACGAAGTGCTCGCCAAGGTGGCCAAAGTGGTGAACGAGAAGAAGGACATGGAATTCCTGGTGGAAGGCCACACGGACAATGTGCCGATCAGCAAGGATTGCATCAAGGACAACTGGGACCTTAGCGTTCTGCGCGCCACATCCATCGTGCGAGCGTTGACATCGAAACATGGTGTAGATCCAGCGCGGATCACAGCAGGTGGTCGAGGGGAATATGTTCCGTTGGTGGCCAACGATACGCCGGAGAACAAGGCGATCAATCGCCGTACGCGGATCGTGGTGTTGCCGAAGCTCGATCAGTTCTACGAGATGATCGAAGATGGACTGAAGGAACTCGAGTCGGAAACGCCGATGCCTTCGATCGAGGAACCGGCAGAGCCGGTGGAACCGACGCCTCCCACAGGGGACGAGTGATCATATAAGATCGGAATTGACAACGCCCGGCTGCAAAGCCGGGCGTTGTTGCGTTGAAATGCTGATCAATATTTGATGAAGCGGGTCGAGGAGATCTTTGTCTTTCCAGCCAACTGGATCATAAAAACCCCTCTCGGAAGATCATCCACCATAATGGATGATCCTTCATTGTTGATCCGGCCAGTGGCCAGCTGCTGTCCATTCACAGAATAGATCGCCCATTGATCGGCGTTACGGTCGGTGCCGGTGATCTGGATCTGTTGCAAGTTCGGATCATAGTGAACGGAAGCCACTTCACTTTCCGAAGCGCCCACCTGGGTGACTATCTCACAATCGATCGCGGCCATGGGGCCATAGTCGGCAGAAGGCTCCGACCAGCTGAGACCGAATTGCAGGCCGTTCATGGAAAAATTATCGATGTAGAGAAGATATGTCTCTGCAGGTTGCGTGGTGAGGTGCCTGACGAATCCGGTGCCTCCCGCACCATGCGAAGTGCCAAGGGCATCGTCGTACGCAAGGCCAGTAGGGCCAGTATTACCAGCGAAGGAACATCTGATCGGTGGATCTGCTGGCGGACATATGTTCTCCAAGTTCGAACCATCGGATGGCATGAACGGCCCCCAGATCGCAAAGTCAAGATCCATCATAACGCCGGGTTGCACCACGAAAGCCAGATGGGCATTCGGGGGTGAATCTTCCGCGATCCTGAAATGGAGCCAAACACCTTGATGTTCATTCCCGACCAGGCAGCCGTGGTTCGAAATATTCAGGTCGGCGATAAGACCAATTTCCGGGATCGTGCTGAATTGAAACGTGGAAGTATCGCAGATCGGGATCGAACCGATGCAATCCTCTTCCTGTGCGATCAGATCCGATCCAAAGGTGATAGTCGTGATCAGGAAGAACCATCTGATCAGATCCGATCGCATCATTGTGATCACCTTTTAAAGTGAAGCAAGGTATGTCATCGATCGATGTTCCTGCAGATCGGATCCGCGCAAGGGATAGAAGCGGAAAGCCCGCAAGCCCCTCACCCCCGGCCCCTCTCCCAAGGAGAGGGGTGCGAAGCCGGGAGGAGCATAATGGGCGCGGACTTGAAGCGGATAGCCCGGTGACGGCCTGCTTTTGAGGCCGGCATGCGCCCTAAAATCCCCCCATGCCCGGCCCCGCAGGAACGCCCGAATTCAAATGGGCATGAAGCGCAGCCTCGTTCGGGATCAACACGCGACGTGCCTTCGATCCTTCGAATGGGCCGAGTACGCCAGCACTTTCGAGTTGATCCACTATGCGGCCGGCGCGATTGTAACCGAGCTTCAGTTTGCGCTGGATGAGTGAAGTGGAGCCTTGCTGTGTTTGCACTACGAGCTTCGCGGCATCCTCGAAGAGGGCGTCGCGCTCGCCATCGTCGATCTCCATTTCGCCACCATCCTCGGTGGGCACTTCGGGCAGGAGCAGGGCTTCGGGATAGCCGCGCTGGCCGCCGATGAACGCGGTGATCTCGTCCACTTCAGGCGTGTCCACGAACGCGCATTGGATACGGATCAGATCGTTGCCGGTGCTCAGCAACATATCACCACGGCCGATCAATTGTTCAGCGCCACCGCTATCAAGAATGGTGCGGCTATCGATCTTGCTGGTAACGCGGAATGCGATCCGTGCAGGGAAGTTGGCCTTGATCGTTCCAGTGATGATGTTGACGCTCGGGCGCTGCGTGGCGATGATCAAGTGGATGCCGATCGCACGGGCGAGCTGTGCCAGGCGTGCGATCGGTGTTTCCACTTCGCGGCCCGCGGTCATGATCAGATCGGCGAATTCATCCACCACGAGCACGATGTAGGGGAGGAAGCGGTGGCCGTTCTCCGGACTCAACCGGCGGCTGATGAATTTCGCGTTGTATTCCTTGATGTTGCGCACCTGCGCATCCTTCAACAGTTCGTAACGCACATCCATTTCGATGCACAAACTGTTGAGCGTGGCAACGACCTTCTTCGTGTCGGTGATGATCGCTTCGCCTTCGCCGGGAAGCTTCGCCAGGAAATGCCGCTCGATCTTATTGAAGAGCGTGAGCTCCACTTTCTTCGGATCGACGAGCACGAATTTGATCTGGCTCGGATGCTTCTTGTAGAGAAGTGAAACGAGGATCGCGTTCAAGCCGACGGATTTTCCTTGTCCGGTCGCACCGGCCATGAGAAGGTGCGGCATCTTGGCGAGATCGGTAACGAACGTTTCGTTGCTGATCGTTTTACCAAGTACGATCGGCAGATCCATGGTGCTGTTCTGGAACTTGTCGCTGGCCACAACCGCGCGCATGCCCACGACCTGTGGTTTGCTGTTGGGCACTTCGATCCCGATCGTTCCTTTTCCGGGGATCGGTGCGATGATGCGGATGCCAAGCGCTGCAAGGCTTAGCGCGATATCATCTTCAAGGTTCTTGATCTTGCTGATGCGCACACCGGCCTTGGGGATGATCTCGTAAAGTGTGACCGTTGGCCCGATCGTCGCCTTGATCTTGTCGATCCCGATGTTGTAGTGCCCAAGTGTTTCAACGATGCGGTCCTTGTTCTGCTCCAATTCTTCCTTGGTCACGGTGACTTCTCCCGTACCATGATCCACCAATAGATCGATCGGCGGAAGCTCGTAGCTGCTCAGATCCAGTGTGGGATCGTATTCACCGAATTCCTTGAGCTTCTCATCCAGCTGATCATCGCTGAGGATCGTTTCCTCCGGCGCGGCCACTTCCACGCTGAAACCCTCATCGTCACTGGCGATCGGCGGTGGCGCAGCGAAGCCGGGCCCTTCGATCTCCAATTCTGTTGATGGCACACTTTCCTTCAGTGCGCCGATCGCATCCAACGCGATCTCTTCGATCTCTTCCTGGCGGATCTCTTCTTCGATCGGATCCTCAACTTCTTCCACCACTTCGATCGATGACGTGGTGGCTATAGGCGCCAAGGGTTCCGGTTCGATCGGAGGCATGGTCGTACGCACACGAACGCTCTTCATGGAAGCCACATCGGCCACGGCGATCTCGTTCTCATCAATCTCTTCCTCTTCACTCCTGGGTCGTGATAGCCATGCAGCGATCCGATCGAATGATGGATTGAACGTGAACGTGGTGAAGGCGGCGAGCGCGAAAACGATCAATGCACCGGTGCCGAAAGTGCCCAGCAATCCGGAGAGATGTTCGGTGATGAAGAAGCCCACGCCACCGCCCAGGAACATCAATTCACCCTGGAAGAAGAAACCCAGCAAAGCGGGCATCCACAGAAGCGCCATGGCCGTCCACCCGAACGTGCGCCGTGGCGGAAGCAACCAGCTGCCGAGCAGGATGCGAACACCGGCGATGAAGCTCCAGAGAACGAAAGCGAACGCAGCGATGCCGAACCATTTGTAGATGAACTGGTGCGCTGTGAGCGCGCCGATCTTTCCGAGCCAGTTCTCCACATGGATCTCCGGACTGAAGATCTCGCTCCAACTGCGCCCGACCAGATCCTGATCCACGCGCCAGGTGAACAGGAATGAGGTGAACGCCACGAGCAGATAGGCGGAAGCCAGAACCAGGAAAAGCCCCACGACCTTGTGCATCCGTTCATCGGCGAAGAACGCTTTCAATTTTTGGAAGCGGCCTTCGCCAGAGGTGGACTTCTGCTTCTTCTTTTTCGGTGCGGCCGCTTCGCTCTCTTCGCGTACGCGATTGCTTTTCTCCTTTGCCAAAGCCGATGGTGCTATTTCCGCGCAAGCGGTTGCGATCAAAAGTATCCGGCATGGAACGGCGGCAGGGATCGATGATCCCGGTGTTATCAACAGAAAGCGGATGAAAAGCGATCCGGCGGATCACATGGTGAAGGTGCTGAGCACCTGCGCCAGCTCCTCATGGAGCACGGTGGGCGGCACCACCTGGTATTCCTTCTTCACGTCGAACTTCTTCTTGTCCACATCGCCAGCTGTCACGTTGATCGCATCGAGGCGCATGCGTATGCCGTGTTGCATCATCTCATAACGCATGAGCACGCCCGGCACATCGGCGAACGGGCCGAACCAGTTGGGATCCCTGATCTCGATCCGATCGGTGAACCATACTTCCACGGCGGGTTGATCGATCCGATCGAAGATGGCCACGGCACGGCGGCACGGAAAACCAGCGATGGTATCGACCTGTTGCGTTACCACGATCGTGGGTTTCTTGCGATCGCCATTGAAGAGCTCCAGATCGATCGGCAGCATGTGCGCCACGATCTTCTTGCTCATCATGCTCATGTGGTAATCCATGGCACGCGCATCGTTGTCCGTGATCATGGTGGTGCGGAAGATGCCCATGCCGGCGCTTAGCTCGGCCACCTGTTTCTCGTTGGAGAAGGTGAGCGTGGTGCGTTCCGGCAGCATGTCCCTCATGATGCCCTTCGGATCGTAATCGGGAAAGGTGATCGCATATTCGATCGTGCCTTCGTCGATCTTCGGTTCGAGCAGTGAAGCGGATCCACAACCATTCAGTAGCAAGGTTGTGAGCGCGATGGCTGCGAAGGGAATTCTCATGCAGTGATCCGGCTTCTGGCTTTTCAAGGGCCTGTTACGCGCTCCGGGCCGAAAGGTTCGCGATCGGGCCTTACCGAGGCTTCGGCTTACCTTCGCGGCGCCATCCGGCGTGAATTATGGAATTGAGATTGATCGAAGCCGCCTCGGAGATCGGCGCGGGAAAACGGGGCGCCAGCATGGGCATGGCCGCCTTGCGCGTGGCGGCGTGGAAGCTGGGAAGTGAACTGTTCGGCCATGCCGAGGAAAGCATCCTTCGTGACGAGAACGATGTGCTGTACGAGGATGACACCTCGCCCAACGCTCACCACATCGATGGCCTGATCCGCTTCCAAAGCGACCTCGCTTACGAGGTGTATAAATATTTGAGGAACAGCGTTTTCCCTATCGTTGTTGGAGGTGATCATTCAATAGCGATCGGATCGGTCTCGGGCACCAAGATGGCCTTTCCCGATCAGCGGCTGGGTGTGATCTGGATCGATGCGCATGCCGACCTGCATTCGCCCTGGACGACGCCAAGTGGCAATGTGCATGGCATGCCACTGGCCCTGTTGATGCATATTGAAAAAAAAGGCCGCAACCGCCCTCGCGTGTTCACCATGGATACTTGGGATCGCCTGCGGAAGATCGGCACCCACGGCCCGAAACTGGCCCCGCGCGATCTGGTGTTCATCGCCTTGCGCGATCATGAGCCCGAAGAACAGGCGATCCTCGAGGAGTACGGCATAAAAGTGATCACCGTTGATGAAGTGCGCCGCAAGGGTGCGGCAGCAGCAGTGAAGGAAACCCTTTCCCATCTGGCCGGATGCGACCGGTTGCACGTGAGCTTCGATGTGGATTCGCTCGATCCCACTGTTTCCGTGGGGACGGGTACACCGGTGGAGAACGGTTTGTTCGCCAACGAAGCTTCGGAACTGCTGCAAGGCTTCTGCCGTGATCCGAAGACAGCGACCCTCGATGTGGTGGAGATCAATCCAGCGCTCGATGTGAACAATGCGATGGCCGAGGCGACGCTGCAGATCCTGGAGCCCCTGTTCCCGATCCTTCGCGCCCGCTGATCATGATGGCTGATGCGCAGGCCGCTTCGCATGTGATCCTGGTAAGGCCCACGGGTTTCGCCCACGATCCGCAGACCGCAGGGAGCAATGGTTTCCAACGTGAGATCACGGATCAGGATGTAAGGAAGAAAGCGGCGATCGAATTCGATCTGTTATTGGATGCTTTGCGAAAGTGCGGCATAGGGATCACGGTGCTCGATCCGGCCGATCCGCTCGCTCCCAATGCTGTTTTCCCGAACAATTGGTTCAGCACGCATGCTGATGGATCGATGGTGATCTATCCCATGTTCACGCCTTCCCGGCGAACCGAACGCGATCCGCAGCTCGCATCGATCTTTCGATCGGAAGAATTCATGATCACTGATGTCTTCGACCTTTCCAAAGCCGAGCACCGATCGGAATTCCTGGAAGGTACCGGAAGCCTTGTTCTGGACCGGCGCTCCAGGCTCGCGTTCGCATGCCTTTCACCGCGCACGACGGAAGCCTTGTTGAAGGAATGGTGCGATCGCATGAACTACACCGCGATCCCCTTCACCGCCACCATGGATGGGAAGCTTACCGGCGGACCGATCTACCACACCAATGTAATGATGAGCATCGGTGAGGAGTTCGCGGTGGTCTGCCTCGATTCCATTCCCTATCCCGCAGAGCGGCAGGAAGTGGAGGAGGAATTGCATAAGGCCGGCAAGGAGATCATCCGCATCGATCTGCGGCAGATGCATTCGTTCCTTGGTAATATGCTTCAACTGAAAGGAAAGCGGTTGGATCCGAAGGCCTCCAACGATCACTTCATCTTTCTTTCTGAAAAGGCTTTTCTTTCACTTGGACCCGATCAACGGGTCGCATTGCAGAAGCACGGACAGCTCGTGCCTGTACCGATCCCCACCATCGAGACCGTTGGTGGTGGAAGTGTTCGCTGCATGCTCGCCGAGAACTTCCTTCCTTTACGCCCATAGCAATTTCCATGTTCCAGGATCGTCTTCACGCCCAGCTTCTGCCTGCATTGCAACATGCGTTCAAGGATCTTTTCGGCCACGAGCTCGCGCCCGATGCGATCGCTTTCCAATCCACCCGTCCGGAATTCGAAGGTGATGTTACGATCAATGTTTTTCCATTCCTGAAGATCAGCGGGAAGGGGCCGGAACAGACAGCCAGTGCGATCGGCGAATATCTGCAGCAGCACGTCCCGATCGTGAAGCGCACCAATGTGGTGAAGGGCTTTCTCAACATCTTGATCGCCGACAGTTATTGGATCGGTTTCCTGAACGAAGCCGCGCGAAGGGATCTGCTCTCATTCCCTTCCACTGGAAGAAAAGTGATGGTGGAATATGCTTCGCCCAACACCAACAAACCACTTCACCTCGGGCACCTTCGCAACATCTTTCTCGGGCACAGCGTGAGCCGCATCCTGGAGACAGCAGGGAACGAGGTGATCAAGGCGCAGATCATCAACGATCGGGGGATCCACATCTGCAAGAGCATGGTGGCGTGGATCGAATTCGGCGATTGTGAAACCCCGGAGTCCGGCGACATGAAAGGTGATAAGCTCGTTGGGAAATATTACGTTGAATTCGATCGGCAATACCGCCGTGAGGTGGAGGAATTGATCGGCCAAGGCGTGCAAAAAGAGCAGGCTGAAAAGGAAGCACCGCTGATGCTGCAGGCGCAGGAAATGCTGCGCAAATGGGAAGCGAACGATCCGGAAGTGCGCGCGCTCTGGCAGAAGATGAACGGCTGGGTGTATGATGGCTTCCAGGCGACCTACGATCGGATCGGCGCCGAATTCGATCGGGTCTACTATGAAAGTGAGACCTATATCCTTGGGAAGAACGATATCCTGAAAGGACTCGAGAAAGGTGTTTTCTACCAGAAGGAAGATGGAAGCGTTTGGGTCGATCTCACCGCAGATGGGCTCGATCAGAAAGTGCTGCTGCGCAGCGATGGCACCAGCGTTTACATGACACAGGATGTTGGCACGGCGATCAAGCGGTTCGAGGAATTCCCGGGACTTTCACGCCTGATCTATACCGTCGGCAACGAGCAGGATTATCATTTCAAGGTCCTTTTCCTGATCCTGAAGAAACTGGGTTTCGAATGGGCCGATGGCCTGCATCACCTCAGCTACGGAATGGTGGATCTGCCGAGCGGAAAGATGAAGAGCCGCGAAGGCACCGTGGTGGATGCCGATGATCTGATGGAAGAGGTGGTGAGCGAAGCACGACGTACTTCGGAGGAACTCGGGAAGCTCGAGGAGTTCACTCCTGAGCAACGCAATGCGATCTTCGAGATGATCGGCATGGCCGCGCTCAAGTATTACCTGCTCAAGGTGGATGCGAAGAAGCGCATGCTTTTCGATCCGGCGGCCAGCATCGATATCAACGGTCACACGGGCCCTTTCATCCAATACACACACGCGCGCATCCGCAGCCTCTTGCGGAAGGCCGGTTCCGTGGATCGCGGGGAAATGCGGGGATCGCCTGCAACGGAACTTATTGCCGAGGAGAAGGCGGTGATCGTGCTCCTGCACCGGTATCCGCTCGTTCTCAGCGAAGCGGCCCGCGACCTCGATCCATCGGCGCTCGCCAACCACGCCTACGAAGTGGTAAAGGCGTACAACGCCATGTACCAGAACCTTCCCGTATTGAAGGAGATGGATCCAATGAAACGCGAACTGCGTTTGTCGCTGAGCGCGGTGGTGGCGGACACCACCAGGAAGGCGATGTGGTGCCTGGGGATGGATGTACCCGATCGGATGTGACGGAAAGAACCCCGGATCATTGAAGCTCAACAGGAGCGCGACCCCTGGGATGTTGGCCGAGTTATTGATCGCATGGGGCGGCCCAACTACTTTATTGCCCCGCGCATATGCTTCGCCATAACTTTACTTCCGGTCCGATCAACCCGATATTCCCAAATGGCCGTACGATCTATGCAGCGATGATAGGAGGTGATCGAAAGGATGCGATCGTGCTGCCACGTTTGCTTTATGTTTCCATGAACGATCCAGGCGATATCAAAGCCTGGTCCGGCACGGTATATCACCTTGCCAAAATGCTGGAACAGCAGGGCTTCCCGGTGGAATACATGCCGAACATGTTGCGTGACAGCCGGCTTTGGCAGAAGGGGATGGAGCGGGTAAAGGCATGGCTGAGAGGTGAAAAACCCGCGCCCGTGGATCGCAGGCTGCACACGGCCCAACGCTTCGCGCAGTTGATAGAGAAGCGATTGCAGAACAGCGATGCGCAGATCGTGTATTGCCCGAGCAGTATCCCGCTCGCCCTGTTGAAGACCGATCGGCCAAAGGTGTTCCAGACCGATGCCACGTTCGCAGGCATCATCCACCAATATCCCGAGCTTTCGGAATACCGGAAGGATTACATCGAGGAAGGTCATCACCTGGAAAGGATCGCCTTGCAGAATTGCGATCTGGCGATCTATTCATCCCATTGGGCCGCGCGATCCGCGATCAATGATTATGGTGCCGATCCGGCGAAGGTGCATGTGATCCCCTTCGGGAGCAACCTGGGCGTGGAACTCGAAGAGCGGGCCGTGCGGGACATGATCCGCCAGCGATCCCAGCAAAAGATCTCCCTTCTCTTCATCGGTGTGCACTGGCAGCGCAAGGGTGGGGATATCGCCCTGCAGGCTGCACGCCTGCTGCATGAAAAAGGTTTCGAGGTGGAGTTGAATGTGGTGGGCTGCGTGCCGCCACATCGCGACCTGCCCTCGTTCGTGAAGGTGCAGCCCTTCATGGACAAGACGAAACCCGATGATCATCGCAGGATGACCGGGATCATCCAGAACAGCCATTTCCTGGTACTTCCATCCCGGGCGGATTGCACACCGATCGTGGTGAACGAATGCAATTCACAGGGCGTGCCCTGCCTCACTTCCGATGTGGGTGGCCTGCCGGAGATGATCAGGGAAGGTGTGAACGGCCACTTCTTCAGCGTCACCGCTCCCGCCACGGCCTATGCCGATACGATCATACGTTATACCGGTGATGATGCCGCCTATGGGCGGATCGCCATGGGCGCGTTCCGCGAATACCGCGAACGCCTGGGCTGGGAGGCTTCCGGCCACGCCGTGAAGAATGCGCTCCAGCAATTGATGGTGCCCCGGAATTGATGGCATCATCGATCGGCAATCGCCTTCGGTCAGTTGTTCCTTCTGTTCAGCAATTCATCGAGATCACTGATCGCGATCGGTTTCACGTAATGTGCATCGAAGCCCGCCTGTTTGGATCGCTCCAGATCGCGTTGCTGCCCCCAGCCCGATAACGCCACCACGAGCAATTCACGCCCCCATGGTTCGGATCGGAGCGCTTCACACGCTTCGAAGCCGTTCATCATCGGCATGCCGATATCCATGAAGATCACATCGGGCCTTAGTTGCCCGGCCATCTTGATGGCCTCGGCACCGTCGTGGGCAAGGTGTACTTCATGGCCCTGCTTCTGCAGCAGCATGCCCATGGAGATCGCCGCATCCTGGTTGTCATCCACCACCAGTACACGCTTGCCGGCTGCGGACCCGTTCGATCGCTGCGCAGTGCCGGCCCTCTTCTTTACATCGGTGGCCTCGATCAGCGGCAGGCTTATGATGAATTCGCTTCCCCGGCCTTTGCCTTCACTGAACCCGCGCACCGATCCACCGTGCATGAGGGACAACCTTTGCACGATGTTGAGCCCGATCCCGAGCCCGCCCCCGGGATCGGTGCGTTGATCGGAATTCACCTGGGTGAACATTTCGAAGATGGTATCGAGATGGTCCTTCTCGATCCCGATCCCATTGTCCTTCACACGGATCACCGCTTCGCGGCCTTTTTTCGCGAGCTGCACTTCGATCCGGCCGCCGCGCGGGGTGTACTTGGCAGCATTGTTCAGCAGGTTCGCCACACTTTGCGTGAGGCGCATCGCATCGCCGTTCACCACCAGGGTCTCCTCGGGCAACTGCACGATCAACTGGTGTTCGCGGTTCTCGATCAGTGGGCGGCTGCTTTCAAGGGCGGTCTCCACGATGGATGCTAGATCCACCTGCTCCGGCCGCAATTCGATCTTCCCGCGCGAGATCCGGCTCAGGTCCATCAGGTCGTCAACCAGCCGTACGAGATGGTTCATCTGGCGATCCATCATCGCCCGCGTCGTTGTCTGCAGCTCCTCGTCCGATCCGGCGATCTCAAGCAATTGCAATCCGTTACGGATCGGTGCAAGGGGATTGCGCAGTTCATGGGCGAGCGTGGCCAGGAACTGGTCCTTCTGGCGCGCGGCTTCGGACAAGGCTTCCTCGGCCTCTTTGCGCGTGTGGATGTCCATGCATGATCCGATATATCCGAGGAAACCGCCTTCAGCATCATGGATCGGTGTGCCGTGATCGAAGATCCAGCGGTATTCGCCATCATTGCATCTGAGGCGCAGGTCCATGGTGAAGGGTTCGCGCCGATCGAAGGCGGAATGGAACGTTCCCAGGAACCGATCGATATCCTCCGGATGGATGTTCTCCATCCAGCCGGAACCGATCTCCTGCTGCATGGACCTGCCGGTGAGATCCAACCAGGATTTGTTGAACCAGGTGAAGTTCTTTGCGCTATCGCTGATCCAGATCAATACGGGTGCACTGTCGGCCATCTGCCTGAAACGTGCTTCGCTTTCCCTTACAAGGGCTTCGGCACGTTTGCGCTCGGTGATGTCGGCCCTGATGGCAACGAATTGCTGCGGCTCGCCCTTTTCGTTGAGGAAAGGAACGATGGTGGTATCAACCCAGTAGAGCGTTCCATCCTTCGCACGGTTGCGGATCTCGCCCTGCCACACGGATCCACTGGTGATCGTCTTCCACAGGTCGCGGAAGAATTCCTTCGGATGGTAGCGCGAGTTGATGATCCGATGGTCCTGGCCGATCAATTCCGATCGTGAGTATTTCGATATGTCGCAGAACTTGTCGTTCACATAGGTGATGATGCCTTTCCGATCGGTGATAGCCACGATCGCATGCTGGTCCAGCGCCGATCGCAGGTCTATGTTCTCCCTCACCGAATTGCGCAATTCCTCTTCAGCGAGCTTGCGTTGTGTGATGTTCACGAACACGATCAGCACATGGTCCACACGGTCTGAAGAAGCCACGATCGGGGCCACGCTCACATGCACCCACACCACCTCGCCGTCCTTGCGCAGGTACCGTTTTTCCAGATCGAATTTCCGGCCTTCATGCACCGCACGGCGGAACAGTTCCATCGAAAGATCGACCTCTTCGGGATGGATGATTTCCCGCAGCGATCTGCCGAGCAGTTCCTGTTCGGTGTAACCGAGCGTATCGCAGAAAAGCTCGTTCACCTGCATGAACCGGCCGTGCTGATCGGCCTGTGCGAAACCGGCAGCGGATTGGTTGAACGCCGATCGGAGACGTTCCTCACTTTCCTTCAACGAAGCCGCCGCCTTCTTGATCTCGGTGATATCCGTGTTCGTCCCGAACCATTGGAGGATACCCCCTTCGGCGCCCACCACAGGGTTAACGCGTGTGAGGTAGGTGCGGTACTTGCCATTGGTACCGCGGATCGGGAATTCCATCTCGAAGGGCTTTGCTTCACGTATGCCACGTGCCCATGTCGCAGCAATGCGCTCGCGGTGCTCAGGATGGATCAGGCCGGACCATTCGGCGCTCGCAAGATCGTCCGGTGAAGTGCCCGTGTATTCGTACCACCGTTTGTTGAACCAGGTGATCTTTCCGCCTGGATCGGCCACCCACGCCAGTTGCGCCATGCCATCGGCGAGCTGGTGGAAGCGCTCCTCGCTCTGGCGCAGCACATCCTGCGCTTTTCGTTGTTCGGTGATATCGGTGCTCGTGCCGAACCAGCGGTAGATCGCACCTTCGGCGTTGCGCACAGGCATTGCGCGGGAGAGGAACCACCGCCATTCGCCATCCTTTCGCTTCAGTGGGAATTCACATTCCCAGGGTTCTCCTTTTTCCGCACAGGCCTGAAGGCTTGTGGTGGCACGTTCAAAATGGTCGGGGTGATGCAGGTCCGTCGCCGATCGCTCGCGGATCTGTTCAAGCGGTATGCCGCTGAATTCCTCCCAACGTTTGTTGAACCACATGGTGCTGCCGTCGGCCGAGGCCATCCACGCCAATTGGTCCATGTTGTCGGCGAGCAGCCTGAAGCGTTCCTCGCTCTCCCTGAGAGCTCCCTCGGCAAGCTTCGCTTCGGTTACATCGGTATTGGTACCGAACCAGCGGGTCACTTTGCCGGTGCTGTCCTGGTAGGGGCTGCAGCGGGAGAGGAACCAGCGGTATTCACCATCGTGCCGGCGCAGCTGGAAGGTCTCCTCCCAGGCTTCACCATTGGCGATCGCCCTGCGCACTTTCTCCATCAACCGTTGCCGGTGATCAGGATGGATCACATTGATGCCGCCATCGGCGCGGATCGTTTCAAGGTCAAGGCCGGTGTATTCGTACCAGCGCTTGTTCATCCATGTTGTCCGGCCCGTTCCATCGATCACGAAGGCGAGCTGTTCCATATGGTTGGCCAGCTGTTCGAACTTGTCCTGCAATTCCCTTCGCTCGGCCTCGGCCCGCTTGCGATCGGTGATGTCGTGTGCGATCTTGGAGATGCCGATGAGCGTACCATCTTCGGTGCGTATGGGTGAAACGGTTATGGACACATCGATCACGCTGCCATCCTTGCGGATCCGTTGCGATTCGAACGATTCCACGTACTCACCATGCTTGATGCGCTCCAGGACCAATTCATGCACCTGTGCGAATTCATCCGGTACGTGCGCCGTGATCGGCTTGCCGATCATTTCGGCCGCGGTATAGCCGTACAGTTCTTCCGCTCCGCGGTTCCAACTGGTGAAATGTCCCTCCAGATCGATGCTTTCGATCGCATCCTGCGAGGATTCCACGATGGCCGCCAGTTTCCGGGCATCCTCCTCGGCAAGTTTGCGCTCGGTTATGTTCATGGTGGCCCCAAGCATGCGCACGGGTTTTCCCTGCTCACGTATCACCACGGCGTTGGTGAAGACCCAATTCGTCACACCCCTCCGGTTCAGGGTACGGAATTCGATCTCATACGCGGCGTCGTGCTCAAGTGCGTTCTGAATGGCCTGTCTTACCCGTGGCCGATCTTCAGGATGCACGAGCTCCGCATATTCCTTGAAAGTGGGGGTGAAGTCCTCCTTGGTGACACCATGGATCTCGTACACCGGATCGGTCCAGCTGATGGCATCCTTCTGCACATCCCAATCCCAGATGCCGAGTTTGCCGGTGGAAGTGGCGATGCGCAGCCGTTCCTCATCCTTCCTGCGCTCGGTGATATCGAGGATCATGGCCACGAACACGTTCCTCACGCCATCATCCACGCGTTGTAGGTGGACCTCCACCGGATATACCGATCCATCGGCGCGCTTGTGCACGGTGTGGAAAAGGATCCTGGCCTGCGCACCCTTGCGAAGTGGCTTGATGGTCTCCTCGAATCTTTCCGCCGTGAAATCCGGCTTGATATCGAGCGGCGTCATCCGTCGCATCTCTTCCAATGAATAACCCAGGTTCTTCAGCGCGCCCTGGTTCACATATTGGAATCGCAACGTATCGGGATCGAAGATGTAGATCTCGTTGAGCGTGTTCTCCACCACTTTGGAAAGCCTTTCGCGTTCGGCCTCCATCAGTTTGCGTTCGGTAACATCGATCAACACGTTCACCGCGCCCTTGCACGATCCGTCACTTCCGATCACCGGGGTTGGATTGGCGATGATGGAGCGCACCGTACCGTCGGGTCTTTCCACCATCACCTCCACATCGTGATAGGCTTTGGCCTGCTTCACCGATCGGGCCATGGCGCATTCCTCCGGTTCGATGGGTTCGCCTTTCATCGACAGCAACCTGTTGGCGCCGCACCAGCGTTCCGCACCGATCCGTGGCTCCCTGCCCCAGATCTCGGTGATCGCCTTGTTGTACAGTGTGATCGTTCCGTTCTCATCGCAGGCGTACACGCCTACCGGCATCATCTCCACCAGGTCCTGGTAGTTCTGCCGGCTTTCGCGCAATTCCGCCTCGATGCGTTTCTGTTCGTTCAATTCGCGCAGAAGCGCATTGTACAGGTGCGCATTGTCCAGCGCCAGCGCCGCCTGCACGCCCAGTGCTGCGATGGCGTCCATATCCTCCTGGCTGAAATGATCGGGACGCGGATGCGCCATGAAGAGCCCGCCCAGCACGTTGCCTTCGCGCGTGGTGATCGGCACGCTCAAATGGCTGCCGGATCCGGCCGACTTTCCATTGATATCCATGAATTTCCTACCTCCGGGGAATTTTTTCAGATCGGCGATGCGCACCATTCCATCTGCGGCCCAGGTGGTGCCCAGCTTTTCCATTTCCCTGGTGAGCGGTGGCCGGCCGATCCCCTTCGCACTGAATTCCTGGATCTCGCCATTCTCCTGTTTCCAGAGGAGCAAAGCGGATCGCGCTCCTGTGATCCTGCTTGCGGCATCGATCACGCGTTGTATGATGCTGCGGGCCTCGAGGTCGGCGATCAATTCATCCCCGAGCTTGTTGAGCGTTTCAAGTGTCGTGGTGCGCTGTTCGAGGGCAAGCGTGGTACGCTTCAACTCCGTTATGTCGAGCGTTGCACCCAGTATCCGCGCCGGTTTGCCCGGGTTGTGCACCTTGCTTCCATGGGTGTGCAGCCAGCGCACCGATCCGTCGGGATGATCGATGCGGTATTCCATCTGGAAGACCTGGTCCTTCTTGATCGATCGATC
>JAEZDL010000119.1 GCA_023418095.1 Bacteroidota bacterium | reverse complement strand
TCTCCAGATCGCGCGGTTGCATGTGCGAAACGAGCTTCTTGCTCATCATGCTCATGTGGTAATCCATCAGTTTGGCGCTGTTGTCCACAACCATCGCCGTCTTGAAAATGCCCATGCCGGCGTTCAGTTCGGCCACCTGTTTTCCATCGGTGAAGGTGAGGGTGGTGCGCTCGGGAAGCATGCCGGCCATGAGCCCATCGGGATCATAGTCAGGAAAGCTCAATGCGTATTCGATGACGCCTTCGCTCGGTGGCAGATCCAGGAGAGACCGTCCGTTACAACCGCATAAGACCACCATGAAGGCAAGAGCTGGCAACGGACACAGTACCGATCTCATACGGCTGGGTTTGGACTGGCCGTTGGTACGTGATGCTCAGCGAATTGGTTACGAAAATGCCTTCAGCAGGAGTGGCTTACCTTCGCTGCGGCTTACAACGGCCGGTGTATGGAATTACGATTGATAGAGGCAGCGTCTGAGATCGGTGCGGGAATGCGGGGTGCGAGCATGGGCATGGCGGCCTTGCGGGTGGCGGCGTGGAAACTTGGAAGTGAGCTTTTCGGCCATGCCGAGGAAAGCATCCTGCGCGATGAGAACGATGTGCTTTACGAGGATGACACTTCACCGAACGCGCACCACATCGATGGCCTGATCCGTTTCGAGAGCGATCTGGCGTATGAGGTCTATAAATACCTGCGTAACAATGTCTTCCCGATCGTGGTCGGTGGCGATCATTCCATTGCGATCGGATCGGTTTCGGGAACGAAGATGGCCTTTCCGGACAAGCGTTTGGGCGTTATCTGGATCGATGCGCATGCCGACCTGCACTCACCCTGGACCACCCCGAGCGGAAATGTTCACGGCATGCCACTGGCCTTGTTGATGCACATCGAGAAGAAGGGCAGGAACCGTCCGCGTGTGTACACAATGGACACGTGGGATCGGCTGCGGAGGATCGGCGTGAGCGACCCGAAACTTCAACCCAGGGATCTGGTGTTCATCGCGCTACGCGATTTTGAACCGGAAGAAGAAGCGATCATCAAGGAACACAACATCAAGGTGATACAGGTGAAGGATATCCGTGAGCGCGGCGCGACCGCGATCGTGCAGGAGACTCTGGAACATTTGAGCGGTTGCGACAAGATCCATGTGAGTTTCGATGTGGACAGCCTCGATCCAACGATCTCTGTGGGCACCGGAACTCCGGTGAAGGACGGCCTTTTCCTGGATGAAGCGCGCGATCTGCTGGCAGGTTTCTGCAGCGATCTCAAGACCGCAACGTTGGATGTGGTGGAGATCAATCCTGCGCTGGATGTGAACAACGCGATGGCCGAAGCCACACTCTCGATCCTGGAACCGCTGTTCCCGATCCTGCGGGGAAGGTGATCGCTTTCGGCTGGAGAGATGCAGGTCGCTTCACACGTCATCCTGATCCGGCCCACGGGATTTGCGCATGATCCGCAGACCGCTGACAGCAATGCCTTTCAGCGTGAGATCGCCGATCGCGATGTAAGGCGGTTTGCTGCGGAGGAGTTCGATGGGTTGCTTGATGCGTTGCGCCGCTGTGGAATTGGTGTAACCGTGCTCGATCCGGCTGATCCTTCTGCGCCGAACGGCGTGTTCCCCAACAACTGGTTCAGTACGCATGCTGATGGCCGTTTAGTGATCTACCCGATGTTCACGTCTAGTCGTCGTGCGGAGCGCGATCCACAATTGAAGCAGAAGCTTGCGAGCGAAGGATCGACGGTGCGATCGGTGATGGATCTCAGTTCACTCGAAGATCGATCGCAATTCCTGGAAGGTACCGGAAGCCTGGTGCTCGATCGGATCAACAAATTGGCGTTCGCCTGTCTTTCACCACGCACATCTGAAGTGGCCTTGAAATACTGGTGCGATCGCATGGGTTACACGCCCGTATCGTTCACCGCGACGATGGATGGCAAACTCTATGGCCAGGCGGTGTATCACACCAATGTGGTGATGAGCATCGGCGAAGGTTTCGCGGTCATCTGCCTGGAAGCGATCCCTTACCCGGCCGAGCGCCAGGAGATACAGGAAGAGTTGGAAAAGGCGGGGAAGGAAGTGATCCCGATCGATCTGCAGCAGATGCATTCGTTCGTTGGGAACATGTTGCAATTGCGCGGAAAGCCGATCGAACCCAAAGGTGATGATCGTTTCATCTTTCTTTCCGAAACGGCATTTGCAGCGTTAAGGCCTGAACAACGGATCGCGTTGCAACAGCATGGTCAACTTGTTCCGGTGGCGGTGCCGACGATCGAAATGGTTGGCGGTGGAAGTGTGCGGTGTATGATCGCGGAGGATCATTTGGAGCGATAAGGCATCATTGGATGTCATTCCGGGCCTTACACGGGATCTTGGGAAGCATTGACGCGATCCCGGCCTGGCGAGGGAATGACGGATCTGCGTAAGTGGCGTAGCCGGAAAGCCCGGACCGTAGGGAGGACTTGCAGGCGCAGACACGACCTGACAGGAATTCGCCCGAACAAGTATTAAAGTGATAAGGTGATGATGG
>JAEZDL010000097.1 GCA_023418095.1 Bacteroidota bacterium | reverse complement strand
TCACCGGCAGATCGCCTTTGCGGATGCCGTAACCTTCGTATGCTTTCTGCAAATGCAATGGCACCGGATAATAGATCATGGCTGGTACGCCATTTTCCTCCAAATGTTTCCTTAATCCATCGCGATGCCCGCCGGAAATGCGCAACGTGTACTGATGGAACACATGCGAACAGAAGCTGCTGCGCGCCGGGATCGATACATGTTCAAGGTCCGCAAAAGCTTGATCGTAGATCGAAGCGGCCTTCTCCCGTGCTTCATTGTATTCGTCCAGGTGCGGCAGTTTCACGCGCAGGATCGCCGCCTGGATGCTGTCCAACCGGCTGTTCACGCCCACCACATCATGATAGTAGCGCACTTCGCTGCCGTGGTTGCAGATCTGCCGCAAACGCTTCGCGATCGCATCGTCGTTGGTGAAGATCGCGCCGCCATCGCCATAGCAACCGAGATTCTTGCTTGGGAAGAAGCTGGTGACACCGATATCCCCGATCGTACCCGTTTTCTTCACCGTTCCATCCTTCGATCGGAATTCGCTGCCGATCGCCTGGCAATTGTCCTCGATCACGAATAGACCGTGCTTCTTCGCCAGTTGCATGATCGCGTCCATGTCGGCGCTTTGTCCGAAGAGATGCACCGGAACGATCGCCTTTGTGCGTGGCGTGATCTTCTTCTCGATATCCGCCGGATCGATGTTGAAGGTGGCCCGGTCCACTTCTGCGAAGACCGGTTTAAAACCGAGCAAAGCCACCACTTCCACCGTAGCCACGAAGGTGAACGAAGGCGTGATCACTTCATCACCCGGCTGCAGGTCAAGCGCCATCATGGCGATCTGCAGCGCATCGGTACCGTTCGCGCAGGCGATCACGTGCTTCACACCGAGGTATTGGGCGAGCTCGCTCTCGAACTTCTTTACCTCGGGCCCGTTGATGAAGGCGGCGCTCCGCACCACATCCAGCACAGCCGCATCGATCTCTTCCTGGATCTTGCGGTACTGGGCCGTAAGATCCACCATTTGGATCGGTCTCATGGTGCGCTGCGTGGTGCTCATGCGGGTCGTTCGCCAGATCAGGCGGGGCGCGAAGTTAACCATGCGGCAAGCCGTTCCTCCGATCGGTACATGCCGGATCGGCCGGCGGAATAACTTCGCGCCGTGCAAAGGACATTTCCCGCGCTGATCGTGTTGTGCTGCATGCTTGCGGCGAGGCCTGCATACGCACAAGGCGGCATCAGGGATACATCGATCGCGCTGGTGGCCTTTTCGGCCAATTATTCCTACCAATTTCCAAGCGGCGATCTGTCCACACGCTTCGGTAACAACCACAATGTGGGCGCTTCGATCGTAAGGAAATTGCGAAGCAATTATCTGTTCGGTGTTGAAGGTGGTTTCATTTTCGGCAACAGCATCATCGAAACCAATTTCCTGCGCGGCGTGATCAATTCACAGGGACAGGTGGTGGACATGGAAGGTGAAATGGCCGATGTACAGCTTTTCCAGCGCGGCTACGCCATTTTCGGCGTGGTGGGCAAGATCATTCCGGTGGCCGGCCCGAACCCGAATTCAGGCATTCTGCTGAAGCTCGGCGGCGGATATATGCGCCACAAGATCCGCATACAAACCCAGCGTAACGAAGTGCCGCAACTGGAAGGCGACTATCTCGAAGGGTATGACCGGCTCGCGGCCGGACCGGCGGCTTCGATCTTTCTAGGCTACCAGCATTTCAGCAACAACCGGCTGATCAATTTCAACATCGGTTTCGAGATGCAGCTCGGTTTCACCCAGCCGCTGCGCGCGTTCAATTTCGATACACGCGTGAGCGAGAGCGGGAGCCGTTTCGATGGGTTGACGGGGATCCGCGCGGGCTGGACGATCCCGATCTACAAGCGCATGGACGACCGGTTCCATATCAATTGATGCCGATCGGCTACGACATCAGCACGGCGATCTATTTCCTGGGGATCCGCGCCGCTTCACGATACACACCGAAGGCGAAACGTTGGATCGAAGGCCGGAAGGAATTATGGCTTCGAGTGAAGCAAAATGCGCCGAAATTGAAGGGCTGCATCTGGATGCATTGCGCCAGTATGGGCGAATTCGAGCAGGGCCGGCCGGTTCTTGAGATCTTGAAGAAGAAGCGGCCGGACCTGCCCGTACTGCTCACGTTCTTCAGTCCGAGCGGTCATGAAGTGATGAAGGGCGATCCGATCGCCACGCACGTGGAATACCTCCCGGCCGATTCACGCGTGAACGCGGAGCGCTTCGTTTCACTGATCGAACCGGCAGTCGCGATCTTCGTGAAGTACGAATTCTGGTACCATCATCTTCATGCGCTGCACCAGCGGAAGGTTCCCACATTCCTGATCTCGGCCAATTTCCGTCCGGATCAGTTCTTCTTCAAATGGTACGGCGGAACGTATCGAAGAATGCTCGGCTTCTTCGATCGGATCTTCGTGCAGGATCAACGCTCGGCGGAACTTCTTCGATCAATTAATATCACGAATACGGAAGTTTCCGGCGACACTCGTGCGGATCGTGTTCTCGCGATCGCGGATCGTACTGAAGAGATCGAAAGGATCCGATCGTTCAGAGCACAGGATGATCGCTCGATCCTGATCTGCGGAAGCACGTGGCCGCAGGACGAGGAAGTGCTGATCGGCGCACTGAAGAAAGTGAAGCAACGGCCACGGCTGATCATCGCGCCGCACGAATTGGATCCGCATAAATTGGATGGGCTTTGCGAAAGGCTTGGCGGAAATATCGCGAGGCTTTCAAAAGATGCGATCGGAACTGGGATCGATACGCTGCTGATCGATTCGATCGGAACGCTGGCGCGCGCTTACAAATATGGCGACATCGCGTACGTTGGCGGTGGATTTTCCGACGGGATCCACAACATCCTGGAACCTGCGGTGTGGGGTATTCCGGTGATCTTCGGTCCGGATCACAAGAAGTTCAATGAAGCAAAAGGGTTGATCGAGGCCGGTGGCGGTTTTCAGGTGAAGAACACGAGCGAACTTGCGATCCTTCTGGACAGGCTGATCGGCGACGAAGCTTACCGGAGAACAGCCAGTGAGGCAGCGGCGCGCTACGTGCGAAAGATGGCGGGCGCCACCCAGCGGATCACGAATACGATCCTGCGTTCCATCTGAATCGGGCGTTGTGTAAGTTCGCATCGTGGGTAAGATCCTTGATCTGCTTCTTTCCGCGCGCCGTGAAGGGAGAAAACTTCTAGCCGTATTGATCGATCCCGACTTCGGGACGGACGAAGCGCGGCTGGAACGTACCGTGCAGAACGCCTGCATGGCCAAGGCCGATCTGATCTTCGTAGGCGGCAGCTTGCTCACCACTTCACTTTTCGATCGATGCGTTGAGCAGGTGAAGTCCATTTCCGATCGGCCGGTGGTGCTTTTCCCCGGATCGCCGGCGCAACTGAGCCGCCATGCGGATGCGGTCCTTTTCCTCAGCCTGATCAGCGGAAGAAATCCTGAATTGTTGATCGGGCATCATGTCACCGCCGCGCCAACGATCAAAGCGCTCGGCATTGAAGCGATCCCCACCGGTTACATGCTGATCGATGGAGGCAAGCAGACAACGGTGAGCTACGTAAGCCAGACCGTTCCGATCCCGCACGATAAACCAGGCATCGCGGCGGCTACCGCATTGGCTGGCGAACTTCTTGGCCTGCGCACGATCTACATGGATACGGGCAGCGGCGCGGATCGGTCGGTCTCGGCTGAAATGATCGCGAAAGTGCGCGCAACGGTGGATCTTCCAATAATTATCGGTGGTGGGATCCGTGAAGTGAAAAATGCGCGTTCGATATGTGAGGCTGGAGCTGATGTCGTGGTGATCGGTACCGCGCTGGAGGAGGATCCGGACCTGGTCTTCGATCTGAGCGCCGCCGTGCATGCCTGAAGGCGGAACGATCCCAGCGTTGCGATCCGCGGGATCGGTATTGATCCTTTCCATCACCTGGTACATCGGGCTACACATGATCCTGAGTTACCCCGTAACGCCTGCGTTCATGTTCGCTGCGGCCGATGCCACGGAATACCGGCAGGTATCGCAATGGATCCTTCATGGCACGGAAACGAACGGAACGATCGTAAGGCCATACCTCTACCCGTTGCTGATCGGCATCGCCCACGGGATCGGCGGTGTCACGGCGATCTGGATCATGCAGGCAATGGCCTGGCTGCTTTCGATCCTCATCGTGAATCACGCGGTCCTGGTGATCAGTCGTTCGAAAGTATTGGCTTGGTCGGCCGCGTTGCTTCTACTTACGAACCTTTCCTTCTTCGCGCTCACCTATCATGCGCTCACGGAGGTGCTTACGGTCCTGAGTCTTTCCACGTTGAGCGCACACGTGCTTATCCGATCGCAAACCTTCCGATCGCCGAAATATCATGCGATCAACCTTGTGTTGCTTTCGCTATTGAGCCTTTTGAAGCCGGTGTTCTTCCCACTGATTCCGATCTATCTGTTCGTGATCGCGGTCGTTCTCATCCGCTGGAAGGTCTTTGATCGGCGGCTTATCCTCATTCCATTGGCGCTTCTTCCGTTGATCCCACAATTCGGCATCATGATACACCGCCATGATCATTTCGGCATTTCGAGGATCGGCCCTCATACGTTCAAGTATTACTTATTTGCACGTGGTTATGCGGAAACGAATGAGCTCGAGATCGACGAAGCTCGGGTTGTGATCTCAGGTATGACACAGACTGAGATACGATCATATTTTCTGGATCACTGGAATTCATACCTGAATATCTATTTCACGATACTCGAAGACAATATTTATTATGCCGGGGATTATACGATGAACATGGTTCCTGGAAATGAGAGACCGTTGGCTGGGAGCTTCATCGACCGATTGAATAAATTCTATTGTTTTCTACATGTCCTTTCCATGACCGGCTGTTTGATCCTTATAGTATCATTAATAAAGGTTGGAAAATCAGCCAAAGCATTGTCATATTTAACGATCTTGGGGCTATCCATGTATGTTCTATTTACTTCCGGGGTATCATTCTGGCAGGGTGATCGCCTGATTCTGCCCGCGATGGCGGCGTGGAGCATTCTGTATCCGATCGTTCT
>JAEZDL010000073.1 GCA_023418095.1 Bacteroidota bacterium | reverse complement strand
CCATTGCACACGATCAATTTCGAAACGCTGCTCATGGCGGATCCCGGTAAAGGTGGCCTGAAGGAACAACTGCTGCTCAACCGCCATACGATCGCATACCTGCTTTCGGCATCCACGGCCTTGCGATTCGCCCAGCTGTCCCGCGATCGCGCGAATGGCGCACTGGCCGTGGCGCCCGGATTCGATGATGATCTGAAGGAACGATATGCTTCACATGTAAAGGACAGCACGCAGTTGGATCGCCAATTCCTTCGCAACGTCAGGCAACCGTTCGCGCTTCGCACCGCGGCTGGCCTTGGAAATACGCTGCACGCCATGGTGATGCTCCGCGATGATGCCACCGAGAAGAACTTCCGATCGAAAGCAGAGGAATACGGCTTCATCCTTCTGGGCACACAGGCTGAATTGAACAGGACCGCACCGATGTATTCACGCCTGGTGCTGAGCAAGGACAGCGTGGGTGGGCCCGATTCGGATGGCTACCTCCATGCGTACGAGATCTACGAGCTGGATCTGCGCGCACAATTGGCAGTGCTCACCGCATGTGAGACGGGTGTTGGTGAAGATGTGAACGGCGAAGGCGTGCGATCGCTCGGCTATGGTTTTGCTTTTGCAGGATGTCCCAGTCTGGTGAGCACGCTTTGGAAGGTGGATGAAAAGACATCATCGGAGATCATTGAACGATTCTACGATCACCTGGCATCGGGCATGCCGAAACATAAAGCGCTACGCCAGGCGAAGCTGGATCATTTGTCCGAAGCCGATGCTGAATTGTCATTGCCGTATTACTGGGGTGGGATGGTGCTGATGGGTGATTTGGATCCGATCAAGGAACGATCGAACCAGTTTTTCGTGATCATTGGCGTTCTGATCACCCTAGTCCTTGTTTCGATCTGGTATTTCAAACGTCGATCTCAACAAATGAAATGAAGAAGCCCCGCCGACCGGCGGGGCTTCTTCATTTCAGAACTTCAGATCTTACGGTTGCACGACCAGTCGCTTGGTGTAGATCTTCTCACCAGCGATGATGTTCACCAGGTACAAGCCTGCAGCGATCTCACCTTGCAGATCGATCACCGTGTTCAGGTAACCTCCTTGCGTTGCGATCGTGCGGCTTGTCATGCGCTTGCCGCTCAGATCAAGGATCTCCACGGAAACGGTGGTCACGTTCTCTTCGATCGCGCTGAGGCTGATGAAGAGCTGATCGCCACGGTTCGGGTTCGGCCACATGTTCAGCGTAGCTGCCGTGCTTTCGCTCTCCATCAAGGCGTTCTGGCCACCGGCCTGCGCACCCGGCCCGACACCGATGTTAAGATTGCAGATCTCACCCCACGGGCACCATTGTCCGTTCTTGAAGGCGCGTACATCAACTTCGTACTGTGAATTCGTTTCAAGCGGTGGGAGGGCGGTCCACCACAATTCAACGAAGTAGCTGTTGGTAGTGCGCACCACTTCATAACCCTCGGCCGGCTGGCGGAAGCGGAACTGGTACTGCGTGGCTCCACTTACAGGTCGTGCATGCACGTACTGGCCTGGAGCGAAGTTGCGGAACTGGTTACAGCTGAGGAACTGATTGCCGGGAATGTCCATGAGCTTTGTTACAGGACACTGTGCGGCGACGGGATCGATCTTGAAGCGGCATGCCGGACCCCATTCCTGCGCTGTACCATTGATCACACCGCGCACCCGTACGTTCATGAGCACACCTGTTGGTATATGGTAGGCTGGTGCCCAGTTGTTCAGGCGCAGGTGAGCGGCGCGCGACGGCCCTGTGGCCGGATAACCGTGGCTCGTGGAATGGCTTCGAAGAATGCGGAAGCTGTAGCTGCCGTTCGGATCGAAGAACCAGAACTCATAGCCGGAGTTGGCATCCTGTAGTGAGTTCGGCGCACCATTGATCCACTCTGCGCTCACCAACGGATCGAGGCTTGCAACGATGAATTCGTTGGAGATCCAATCAAGTTTGTCGCAGCTGGTGTAGATCAGGCGATCATCCCCGATCGGCAGGCAGAAGCCCTGATCGTTGGCGATCGCGCTCACGTTGCCGGTGGTGAAGTTGTTGCGGTTGTCGATGATGCGCTCATTCCCGGGGAATGTGCGCAGGATGTAGCCACCGTTGGCGATCCCATCGCCGGCGCTATCGAATACGCGCAACACATAACATCCTTCCGGCAGATCACAATTCACCGTTACGGTGGCATTGTTCGGAAAGCCCGATCCACTGCACATGATGAAGTTCGTACCCTGCGCGGCGATCTCCCATGAGATCTGCTGGCCATTGGCATCGGAATTCACCTCGAGCACTACGGTCTGCGTTGGGGTGCCCGTTGGGGTTCCCACGCATTCGCAATCTGCCGTGATCACATCCCCGGTTGTCGTTGGATCGAGATCATCGCACGGCTCACCGATATTGCCCAGGCCAGGGCAATCCTCCGGATCGATGACTTCCACGGTTACACTCGCGCTCGCTGTGCACCCTTGCGGTGTGGACGCGGTCATGGTGTAGGTGGTCGTCGTATTCACTACAACACCTTGCGGGTTCTGCTCAGTACTGGTGAATCCTGCTGGTTCGGAGTTCCAGGAGAATGCAGCAGTGGTCTGCCCGGTCACAGATACATTATCGATCGCCCAGTAATAGCCCCAGGTAGCGCGATAGCGGAACCTGATGTACACGACCGGCTCACCCGCATACGTGTTCAGATCCACATTGGAAGGCACAAAACCGCTGGCCGCACCCTGGGTGGAATTGTAGGTCTGCACATTGTTCCATGTCGATCCATCGGTCGATACCTGCACCGTGGTGGTGTCGTTCGTGCCAAGGCGGCGGTAGTAATGATGGAACGTAAGTGAAGCCGACGTGTAACTGGATAGATCGATCGCGGGACTTTGAAGCGTGGTGATGGTGGTGCTGCCGGATCCCTGTGCATCGCTATTGGTCATCACGAATTGCGAGGCATCGTTGCTGGAGAAGCTGATCGTGTTGTACACGTAAGGGCTCTGCCTCAAGGTCCAAGCTGGAGCTGCCGGAGCGGATCCACCTGTGCTGGTGTTCGTCGTGATCCAGTTGTTCAGCGAACCGTTGAAATTCTCGACGAAGGCTGTTCCGATCGCCGTTCCTGTGGCGAACAGGTCCACAAGTTCCCCTGCCTCCACGGTAGTGGCACTGGCCGTGGCCGTTACATCACCCGGAAGCGGTTGCACCTGCACACTAGTCGTTGATGCCGTGGACGTGCAGCCGTTGTTGCTTACGGTTACCGCGTAGGTACCTGCATCAGCTGCGGTCACATTGTTCAGCACAGGTGATGGTTGCGAACTCACGAAGCCGTTCGGCCCTGTCCAACTATACGTTGCACCGCTCACCTCAGGGGTACTGAGCTGGACGGTCCCGCCAACACATGCCGGCCCGTTGTTGCTGGCGCTTGCCTCAGGGATCGCATATCGGGTGAACGACCAGGAGGGGCACCCAGTGGCTGCACCGGCAGCACTACGTGGCACGATCCGCCAGGTGTACGTGCCAGCGGCAAGTGTACCCGCATTGTACGATGTACCGGGCTGATCGCTGCTCACAAGTGTCGTGGCCGTGGCACCCGCATCGAGGTAAACATCGTAACCGGAGGCATCAGCAGATGCAGGCCATAGCAATGTTGTGGCACCCACGCAGGCCGATGAACCTTCAGCAGGGAAGAGCGGTGCGGGAATACAAGCAGGCACCACGGGGGTGAAGCATTCGATCGTGGCCGACCAACCTGCACGCAAACCGCTACCATCGCTCCAGAAGGCGAAAGTGAGGCATCCCGATGGATCGGTGGAGAGGAACGGCCCTGGCAGGTTGCTGCTCAGATCGCCCCACCAGCCACCGGCACCATACGGCGAGCTTCCCGATCCCGCGCCGTTGGGACTCGCGAACATGGGCGATGCCGTGGTGGGCCCATTGTATATGTGAAGTCTATCCCAACTCGCTTCAGTATTGAACGAGGTGAACGTTACGCGCGCCACCTGGCCTGCCGGCGGACAGATCGTGACCACGTAATTTTCATTGTTCCCATACTGGCCGGAAGCTCCACCCGAATCATACCAGGTGCTTCCGCATACCGGTTGGATCGGTGGGTTGGGCGCGGTGGTGAAGAGCACCCCTGTGCTGTTGGAACTATACCCGCCACCTTGCAGTGAACAATCCCGGCGTACGAATACCCGGTATTGCGTATTCCCAGTAAGCCCGGTGATGGTGAAGGGATTCGAAGTGGCTGCCACCACGGTACCACCGGTTCCCGGCAAAGGCCCGGTGCCCGGTGTGGTGAAACTGGCCGAAGGACCATATTCGATCAGGTAATTCCCTCCTGCACCAGTCCAACCGATCGAAGCAGTGGTGGTCGTGATGCTGGTCGAGGTGACGGCAGTAGGAGCAGGGCACAGGTCCTGAACGATGGAGAACGTTCCCGGGCATGGGCTCGCGGGGGAAGGATAGGTATCGAACCAGATGTAGTAGGTCGTACCTGCGGTCAGATCAACGCTGATGTTCTTGCTGGATGTTGATGAACCGATGCTCGCCACACAGGTGCCACCGGCGGATGGGCAGGCGTTGGCATATACGAAGATGCCTGTCCAGGTCTGGCCGGCTATGGAGATGTTGTACGCGCCGCTTGCCGATGGTGTGAAGGTGTACAGGGCTTCCACGCCTCCTTTATAGTTGTTGCTCGCTGTGCCACAGGCCACAGGCACCGTGGTTGCGCTCAACAGGTTGGAGGATTGGCAGGCCAGGGCCTGGTTCACGACAGGTACGGAAGGGATGTTGATCGCCGCATCGCACAATTGCGATCCATGCAATCCCGAGATGCAGATGTTGAACGTTCCTGCAGCGCCCAGATCGGTACGTGTGAATATCCTGATCAGGTAATCGGTATTCTGGGCAAGACCGCTGATGCTGGCAGGGCCTGTAACGTTACCCGAACATGCGCCGGTAGTGGTCATGGGTGTGCCGCATGCACTGAAGATCTGATAGCCAAGGTGTCCGGCCGTACCACCTGCAAGGTTCAGCGTGAGCGGCATTATGTACGCGCCCGTATTGAAACTGTACCATACATCCTGGATGGTGCCCGTGGCCGAACAGGAGGGCATCGAACCGGTGAGGTCGGCATAAACGGTGGTTCCGCCGATCCCTGCACCAGGGCAGGCTCCGGTGTTGTTCACGGCAAGGGCTGCGGGAGAAGTGCACGCATCGTTCGCAGGCGGGCACGGCTGGTTCTCGATGAAGTCGCCAAGGAAGTTGCTGCAGGCTTCACCATCCTGGTGCACCAGCGTAACGTTGATCATGCTTCCTACAGGGAATGAACCGAGGTCGTAGATGTCCTCGGTAAGATCGCTGAGCACCACCGGCGCACCGCCGTTCACCGTATAGCTGATCCCGGCACTGGTGGCATCCTGTTCCAACGCTTCGCTGTATCCCAGGTACCAGAGGTCCACCTGTACATTGTAGGTATAGGCGTTGCAATCCGTGGTGATGAACACATCGCCCATGGGTTCGATGCAACCACTGCACCTTACCTGGATGTTCCAGGGCGTGGATGTGGTACCATCATCGCAACTGCCAGCACTGTTCGATTGGATCGAGACCGAAATGATGTTGCCGCTCGAGGTGATCGTCCCCAGCGAACTCAGGTCACTTCCTGTGATCGGCGCAGGGATCTGCGTGCCCGTACCCGGATAGCCGTTCCAGATCGTGATACCATCACCTGGCGCGATCGGGCTTGGTTGAAGGAATTTCAGGTCCAAAGTGTTCGCCGGATCGGAGCCGATGAAGGTGAACACACGTGGGTCGTTGTTGGTATAGCAATGCTCAACGGTGAGCGCCTCGGTCGATCCGCAATCCACATCGATCGGGCAGCCTGAATAATAGGAGCCCATGTCAACTTCAGCGCATGAAGGGAATCCATTGTCAAGTGTGATCTCCACCACCTCATCGTCGGCGAATGGCCCGATCACCGTACCTGTGGTGATGCCGGTGACCGTGGTGGGCGCACCATAGTTCACCGTATAGGTCGCATCCACCGAAGCCGCCGATCCAAGATCCGTTATGTTGATGGCAACGCTGAATTCATTGTTGGCACAATCATCCTGTACCGATATCGCCGTGGTCGCGCATACCGGGCTGAGCACTACGCTCACATCATCCAGGTACACGTAGTACTGGTTGATCGCCGAATAGACCTGGTACCCGATGTAATAGATGCCAGTGGCCGGGGGTGTGAAATGCCATTCATATTCCGCCGATGTCGTACCTGTGAGCGAATCATGATCATGGATCAGCTCGGTCATGTCGGCCACCGTTGGGGAAGTACCGTACATCACACGCACTTTTTCCGTGTAGGCGGTGCCGGCATTGTGGCCAAGCAGGTAATTCAGTTGATAGCTCACCCCGCCGGTAAGTTCCAGACCGGGAGTGAACAACCAATCATCTGCCACGGTGGAGGTCGAGTAGGTGTAACGCATCGTCACACCGGTGGAGAATCCTGCGGGTGACGTCGGCGATGAAACGGAATTCCAAGTGGTGGCGCCGTTCACGTTCACCACGGTCCAGCAATCAGGGATGGTGCCGATGGTGGTGTTATTGAAGTCATCCTGCCATGGAATATCATAGGTGTCGCAAAGTGTGCTGAAGCTCGTGGCAAGTGTCCATGTGCTTACATCGGTGCCACCACACGTGCCTCGGAGGTGGATCACCAGGTCCGAAGCAGGGGTAAGTCCGCTTACGGTGAATGGAGATCCAGCGGTGTTCCCTGTGGCCACCAGACCGGCCGGTCCGCTTCCTGGTGCACCGCTTGTGCGCACTTCGTACTCATAGCCGATCGAACTGTTGGTCGTGAAGGTCACCGTAGCACTTGTCGCCGTTATGTTCCCGATCGAGATATTCGTTGGTGGAAAACAGGTGGGCGCATTGGTCACCGAAAAGTCATCAACGAGCAGGTCGTTGTAGAAGATGTCCGTTCCGGTACCGGGTTGTGCCACGATGCGGAATCGCGTGGTTGCCGGAATGCCTGCAGGTACCGTGGCCGATAATTCGATCCAGGAAGGCGCATTGCCCTGGTGGGTCGCGAGCGTTACCCAGGCAGAACCATTGTACGCCTGGAGTGTGAGCGTATTCAGCGACGCATTGTTGGTGTTGTTCGAGTAGACGAAGAGCCGCACGAACGGTGTGGTGAGCGCCGACATGTCGATCAGCGGCGATTCCAATGTCACGTTGGTGACACTCGTACCGAACGAACCATCATACCAGGCGAAATAGCCGGATCCCGAAGTGTGGTCACTGACTGCTTCCACACCGTAGTCGGGATCGGTACCGGGCGTACCTGTGCCATTCGCGAACCGCCATACATTGGTGGTCGTGGTATAGGCACCCGAACTGGAGAAATTGTTCCAGCAGGATGGCGGTGTAACGTAGGCTGAAGAGGTTACCGCTACCGCATCGAAAGTTTCGGTGTAGGGCGCCACGATCGCATTGCAAAGTGTGGTGAACCCTGAACTGGTCCAGGCGCTTTGCTCGGTACCACATACGGCCATCACATGGAACGTATAGGCCGTGTTGGCCGAAAGACCCGTAATGCTCACCGAATTCGTTGCCGCGGTACCCGATGAAACTAGTCCGGTAGCTCCCGATCCCGGGGCGCCGGATGTGCGTACTTCATACATGAAGCTTGTGGCCCCGGTAGATGTCCAGGTGGCGGTGGCGCCGGAAGAGGTGATGTTGGTGAACGAGATCCCTCCCGGCGCATTGCAGGCCGGCGGCGTCCAGATGAAGGTGAGCCCGTTCACCGGATAGACAACTCCGGTGTTCACATCCAAACCCACGTTATTGGCAGTGCCCGCCGTGCTCGAATTCCAGTTGGTGGTTGTCTGCCGGTCGTTGAAATCCGTGGCACTTGATCCGCCCAGACCTACCTGCACAGCTGAAGTTCCTGTATGGACACCTGTACCGAAAACGATCGGGCCATACTTGATCTCCACTAGGTTCGTCGTCTCGTGCAAGCGGATCTGGAAATTCAGGTTATCGTTGTTCCCCGCCGTACTGTAGCGCTTGTAGTTCTTCCATTGCACCACGGCGATCCGGTTGGGCGCCGTTCCGATCGTCTGCATCCTCAACTCACCCACCTGATGCGTGTAGGTGGCGTTGGTGCTGTTGGCGGTAAGGGTGTTGGAAAGAGTGATCGCGTTCCCGCTCACTGCGGTAACGGTCGTTCCGGTGGGGATACCCGTTCCAGAGATCGGACCGCCGATCATGATACCCGCCGTGCCTGAAGCGCCGGTAAGCACGTTCGTGCCGCTTATACCGCTCGCTGTGAAGGCGAACCCACCGATCAGGTCACGGCCCATCGCTGTTACCCGGTTACGCAGGTGCGGCGGGGTGATCACCGCGGTTGAAGCGAGCGGTGCATAAGAGCTGGACGATGCATTGTTCACGCCTTCGGCAGTGGTGCCGAACGAGATCCAGCCGTTGTTGTTGATCGCGATGCGATCGTAGGCCACACCGTTATATACGAAGGTGAAACCGATCGGAAGGCCTGGCCCTGTTGTGGCGGTGCTCCCCGCGGGTACTGCCGGATCAAGGAATCGTTGATCATCGGAAGTTGTGGTGCCGTAGACCGTTCCACCTGTGATCGGTGTATAGGTGGTCACCTGTTGTTCGAAGGCATAGGCCGAGACCTGCGCTTGGGCCTTGAACGTTGCGAAACACATGACAAGGGCAGCGGCCAGGGCCAGCTGCATACCGCCTGTCGTTCGGGTTCGCGCATGAAGTAGTACGTCAACAGTGTTGAATGATCGCATTGATCGAAGGATTTCGGTGGATGGGTCTTTTGGTGGATCGGCCTTCAGTCCTTTGTTGAACTGATCTCCATCAGCACTGGCCGCGCCATTTATGTGTAACAAAATTAAATGCGGGAAAAGCTGTGTGATCCGCGTCGTTATTGGCTTTTTGTCATGCTTGTGTCATGAAATGCCCGTCCCTGAAGGATTTCGAAAGGTGTAGGTGGATGTATTCCTTGATGGACAAGCATTTCATTGTGAGCCGATCGTATCTGGAATGAAAAAGCCCCACCGATCGGCGGGGCTTTTTCATTCGCTTAGATCCTCTTTTACGGCTGCACCACCAATCGCCGGGTGTACACCTTCTCTCCCGTAGTGATGTTCACCATGTACATTCCTGCGGCGACTTCGCCTTGCAGATCCATCACTGTGTTGAGGTAGCCTTCCGGCGTTGCGATCGTACGACCGGTCATTCGCTTGCCGCTCAGATCGAAGATCTCAACAGAAACCATTGTGACCTGTTCTTCGAGCGAGCTTAAGCTGATGAACAGCTGATCGCCACGGTTCGGGTTGGGCCATAGCTGCAGGGCAGCTTCCCTGTTCCCGCTCTCGATCATGGAATTCTGGCTGCCGGTCGGTGCAGCGCCAATGTTCAAGGTACAGATGTCGCCCCAGGGACACCACTGCCCGTTCTTGAACGCACGCACATCCACTTCGTACTGCGAGCCCATCATGAGCACCTGGCCGCTCCACCAAAGCTGTACGAAGTAGCTGCTTGTAGTACGCACCACTTCGAAGCCTTCGGCCGGTTGCCGGAAGCGGAACTGGTATTGCGTGGCGCCGCTCACCGGTCTCGCATGCACATATTGCCCCGGTGCGAAATTCCGGTACTGGCCACAGCTTAGGAACGCATTGCCCGGAATGTCCATCAGCTTGGTCGTGGGGCATGCTGCTGCGGTTGGATCGATCTTGAACATGCATGCCGGACCCCATTCACTGTTCACGCCGTTCACACGGGAACGCACACGCACGTTCATGGTGACGCCTGCAGGAATGTGCATTGAGGACGCCCAGTTGTTGATCAGCATATGGCATGCGCGTGTTGCGCCCACCGATCCGAAATTGTCCGAAGTAGCATGGTTGCGGAAACGGCGGAAGCTGTACGTGCCGTTCGGATCGAAGATCCAGAATTCATAACCAGTGTTCGTGCTTTGCACGGAGTTGGCGCCACCCGGGATCCAGAGAGCGCTCACCGCAGGATTCTCGCTCGCCACGATGAATTGGTTGCTCATCCAATCCATCTTGTCACAGCTGGTATAGATCAATCGGTCCGTTCCGATCGGTACACAGAAACTTTCGGTCCCCATCATGGAACTTACCGTTCCACCGAAGCCTTTTGAATTATCGATCAGGCGTTCATTGCTACCGGCCATGCGCAGGACGTAACCGCCACTGGAGATCCCGTCACCAGCGGAATCGAACACGCTGATATCGTAGCAGCCTTCCGGCAGGCAGCAGGTGGTCTGCAGGGAAGCGTGGTTCATGCCGATATACGGTCCGCCGGAGCATACGAGCAGATCGGCGTTCATCTCGCGGATCTCCCACGTTGTCTGGCTGCCATTGGCATCGGTGCGGATCTCGACCGTTACGTTCTGTGAACAACCGATACCCACGCATTCGCAGTTCGCGTTCAGTTCACCAAGGATGAATCCGGGGCCGGCATCACAGGCCCATCCGATCTCGCCGAACACCGTGGGGCAGCTGTCGACATCACCGCAAACGCCATCACCATCGGCATCGTTCAACGGATCGTTGGGGCATGCATCGGTGCTATTGCCCACATGACCGGAGGGCTGGTCGCATTCCATGAGGATCGCAGCAGCATCGCCGAGCCCATCACCATCCACATCGGCGTACCAGGCCACGGCCTGTTCCACCACGATCTGGGCCATGTCACTGTTGCTGCAACCATTCCCATCGGTGTGGTCATAGGTAAGGGTCTGTGTTCCCACAGATGGATCGAAGGTGGATCCGTTCACTCCAACTCCGCTCCATGTTCCTCCGGCAGGCGATCCGCCAAGTTGCACCGGAGCATCCACGGAACAGATGCCCGTGTAGTCGCCGGCGTCCACCACTGGAACCGCATGTACTGTGAGATCGGCTGGCAGGCGGGTGAGCGAAGAGCAAAGGTTCGTCCGGCAACCTGCATAGAAGGTTGTGGTGCCAGGCTGTGAGGGATCTACAAGCGATACGGATACTGGATCGAACATGGCCGTACCCACCACAGTGCCACCCATGGGCTGATCGTACCAATCAACAGCCACCGGCAGTGTATAGTCGATCTCGATCGCCGCACTTCCGATCGTTCCATCGGGATCGATCGCGTCGAAACCGAAGATCACACCGTTGTTCGAAGTTTCCCGCGTGAAGAGTTGGATCGTTCCGCCGTTCAATGGGAAGTTCGGCAGCGCGATCACCGGGTTAGGCGATATCGTTCCAGCGGAGGAAAGTGGAGAGAGCTGTGTTTCGGCAAGGGTGTAGGCACCGCCGAGGGAAACCCGCATATGGTTGCGTTGCGATCCGGAGTTGGCTACGACATTGGTGAGCACCAGGCGTGCGCTCGTGATCACTGCACCGGCGGGAAGCGCTGGAACGGCTACAGTGGCGACCAGTGTTGCCGTGGTGGCGTTGCTGTGGAAGTTGGAACCCGGGAAGGATGTGTTCGAAAGCAGGTTCAACGGAGGGCAACTTGCTGTAAGCCCTTCACCTGCCGGGATCGTTGTGCCTTCGCAGATCGCCATACCTGTAGCAGAGATCGGTTCGCCCGGCGATTGCATCACGGAAAGCACCATGTCGTTGGAGGAAGCGGTGCAAACACCATTGGCGATCGTCCAACGCAAGGTGTATGATCCGTTCGCTGCGATCGGATCGAAGGTCGCAGCAGGATCTGAGGTGGAACTGAACTGGGAAAGAGATGTGGAAGGGCCTGTAACGATGTTCCAGCTGCCGGATCCGATCAATGCAGCGTTCGCAGAAAGCAACGCCGTACCATTGCCGCACACGGCCTGGTCGATACCAGCATTAGCCGTGGTCGGTATCTCATCCACGTTCACGATGACATCATCGTATGCTGATGCGCAGGGAGGATGGAAGACCGTCCACCGGAAGGTATACGGCGATCCAACTGCTGTTAGTCCGCTGATCGATGATGTTGGTGAAGCAGGATCCACGATGCTGGCCGCGCCACCACTTATCTGGCTCCACTGGCCGGATCCTGAAGTTGGTGCAGCGGCTGTCATGGCCACCGAGCCGGCACTTGCACAGATCGTTTTATCCATGCCCGCGTTCACAGGACCGGGAGGAGTAGTGATGCTAACGGTAGTCGTGGCGGTCGCAGGACATCCACCTATTACGGATCGTGCACTAACGATATAGGTCCCAGCAGTTTCAGCGCCCGCATTCGTAATGGTGGGATCTTCGATCGTACTATTGAACCCGTTCGGTCCTGTCCAATTGAAGATCGAGCCGGTGGAGGTAGCGTTCAATTCGATCGTGCCACCCTGGCAAACAGGGGAATTGCTGGAAGCGGAAACTGCAGGTGGTGCACCGATGCAAGGCGTTACGGTAACGAGGTAGTCCTCCGCCTGGCCATAATCATAAGTACCACAAGGTGCGGAAGGATAGACCACCGAATTTGCCCAATCCTTTACGATCCGCATTCGGTAAGTGCCGCCTACAGCACTGTTGGGCACGGTGATATTCGTTGTTGCGGCAGCCGTGCAATTACCATTGTTCGTGATGCTGCCGATCGGAGTGCCGGGCAGATCGAACATGCCATCGCCATTCCAATCGAAGAAGGCCGTGAAGTAGTTGGTGAAGTTCCCTTCGGTGTTACCGCGCACGGAGATCGAATAGGTCCCTCCACCGGTCACCTGCGCAGGTGCGACCGTGCCGGTGAAATCCTGCAAAGCGATCGTTTCGCTGGTTGAATTGCTGCTGCTGTTATCGATGCCGGCGAACTGCACACGACATATCGGTTCCACGTTCTGGGTGAAGGTGGGAGCACAGATGTTCGCCGACAGGCAGATCGAGAACGTGCCTTCGTCACCATCTTCTGTACTATTGAAGACACGCAGATAATAGGTGGTCCCTGGAGTGAAGGCGGTGAAGCTCAATGTACCCGAGGTGGAGCAGGCGAGTTCTGCGCCGGTGCAACTCGTATGAACGGCCATTCCATGACCTTGGATGGATCCAGGTGTAAGGGTGATGTTGATCGGGGAAGCGAAGGAAGCGGTGTTGAAGGTGTACCATACATCCTGGATCCCACCTGCACCGGCGCAGGAAGGAGAGTTCGTACCGCCGGCATCCTGCGTTGTTCCCGCCACGGAATTCCCCGTACAACTTCCTGGAGCACCGATCGTAAGTGCTTCAGCATTCGCACATGCGTCATTGGCAGGTGGACAGGCCGCATTTTTCGTGAAGGCACCAAGGTTGTTGTGGCATACCGCATCATCTTCGTTCAGGAGGGTGATGTTCACGCTGCTCCACAACGGGAAATCGCCCAATGGATGGAAACCTTCGGTTAAGTTCGTTAGATCCACCGGTGTGCCGCCATCCACTGAATAGCGGATACCAGCGCTGGCCGGGTAGTCATTCGTGGTACCGTTCCAACCGAGATCATACAGGTCCACACCAAGGCTGAAAGTGCCGCCAGCACAATTCGTGGAGACAAGTACATCACCTTGTGGTTCGGCACAACCGCCGTCAGCAACGCACTTCACTTCAAATGTCCAATCATCGCTCACTGTTCCATCAGCACAACTGCCGCTGGCATCGCTTTGAATGGTGAAGGAAAAGATATTGTTCGGGGAAATTATGTTGCCGTGCGAGCTCAGATCGCTCACGCCGATCATCGGGTATTGCGTGGTGTTCGGCATCCCATCCCAGAAGGTGACACCATCACCAGGAGCGACCGGGCTTGTCGGAAGGAATTTGATGCTCACTTTTCCCGCTGGGTCGGGATTCACATAGGTGAATGTGCGCTGATCGTTGTTGGTGTAACAATGTGAGAACGTATGGACACTTCCGCAGGTGATCGTTACCGGACAATTTGAAAAAGCACTTCCGGTAAGCGGGCCACCGCAAAAGGTGCTATGCGCATTGCTCAACTCATAGCTCACTGTACTGGTCGAGGCGAATGGGCCGATCGAATATGGACCGGGAGCGGGTATCGCCAGGGGCGCAGCGGGTACACCGTTCACAGAATATGCGAGCGAGGCCCCAGGACCACTTACGGAAACGTTAGCATTGATCGAATACTGGTCCGATGAGCAATCATCCACTGCCGTGAACGTTGCGGAAGGACAAACCGGTGATTGCTGTGTTACCTGAACCTCGTCGAAGTAATAATTCCTCGTGGTGAAGGAGAGGCTCGACCCTTTGGACATCTGCAGCCTTATGTGAACATTTTGCCCGGCAGGTGGCGAGAAGGTCATCGTGTACTGCGTACAATTGTTGTTCGATACGGAATGTGTCATCGCTGTCCAGGGGCCTGAAGCAGACGTTGACCATGCCGAATTCATGCTTTGGAAATTCGTGGATGAACTTCGCCGAAATGTGAAGGTCAAGGTGGATGGAAGGCCGTTACTTATGCCAACGGAAGGAGAGGTGAGGGTCCATGTCCCACTGGTCAGATCACTGATATCCCACTTCATACCAGCCGAACCCACGCATGGCGACGTGGTACTTCGGCCACCGGCGGAAACGGTCCAGCCCCCATTTCCAGTCGCCTCCCAACCCTGGCTGTAATTGAGTTGCGCGTTAACCGTTAAGCCGAACGAGAGCGTTGTGACCAGCAGCAGGATGAATTGTCTCAACGCGCCCGACCTCCGATCACTACTGCCCATCTGCAGCAGGACTTTGTACAGTGCCTTCATTGTAATATGGTTTGGGGTAACCTCCTGTACTGCTGATCTAGATCTTCTTTTGATCCATTTTATTCAGTGTTCAGGAATGTCAGTTGTTTGGCGGGATCAATATTAATGGACTATCTTGATTTCTGTCAAGACTTGTTTGTCGACGAATGGACGATCTGGCTCGATGAGTTGTGTCTATCGCTCGACAAGGTCAGTGAATGGACTTTGGCGGCCTGATGCTAAAGCCTTGTAAATTCGAACTTTAACCGGTGTGGTATCTGGCGATATGATCCGTTGGATTGCCGATCCTGTTCCTCACTCTTGTTCATACATATCATTTTCCATGGTGAGCAAAACCGTATTAAGGAGGGATCAAGGAAACTGGAGAAAGTCGTTGCCGGATCGATCCGCGGATCGTACATTGCCACCATCGGCAAGCACCGATCAGTACCATGGGGATCAAAACGATAGTTGTTCCTTATGATTTCTCGGATTGTGCCACGGATGCGCTGCAGGTGGCCGCCCAGGTCGCCCGCCAGGCCGGGGCCACCATCTATATCGCGCACCTATACGAGCAGACCGAGAATACCAAGGAGGCGATACGCAAGCGCCAGGAGATGAACGATCGCTTGAACGAGATCCCGAAGCTTCCGTTCCTACACGATATACCACTGCGCAAATTCCTCCTGCGCCAGCTTCCGCTCACCGAGATCTTCCGCAACGAACGGATCGCGCAGGTGGATCTGATCGTGATGGGATCGCATGGCACAAAGGGCATCAGGCGTGAAATGATCGGATCGAACACCCAGCGCATCGTGCGGCATGCGCCCATGCCTGTGTTGGTCATCAAGCAGCACAGTGAGGATCTGGTGGTGCGTGATGTGGTCTTCGCCTCCAATTTCTCGAAGGAGGATGTGGAGAAGTTCGATCGGTTCCGGCCGATCTTCGATCTGTTCGATCCCAAGATCCACCTGGTGAAGGTGAACACTCCGAAAAGTTTCGAGCGCAGCAGGGATAGTCACCGCGCGATCGATGCTTTCCTGCAGCGTTACGAGCTGCGAAAGTTCACCGCCACGATCTACAACGATCTGAGCATCGAGGAAGGCATCCTTAATTTCGCCCGCGACATCGACGCGGATCTGATCGCCATGGCCACACACGGCCGAACCGGTTTCTTCCACGTGGTGAACGGCAGCCTCACCGAGGATATAGTGAACCATACCAACTATCCGGTACTCAGCATCAAACTATAGATCTGCACGGTCTTAGCTATCTTTACCCAAACAGTCAGCAGCAGTATGAAGTTCCTGCATCAAACGTTGGAGGCACAGCGAAACGAGATCATCGAGGTGGAGATCGATACTCCCACGAAGGTGAAGTTCTTGAATGGAAGACAGTTCAGGGCATACAAGCTTGGCAAGACCCATACGTACTATGGCGGCATGTTCGATGAGTCGCCGGTACGTTTCGTGGTCCCTTACGAAGGCAAGTGGACCGTGGTGGTCGAGAAGGGAACGCACCGGCAGCCATTGGAAGTGCACGCTTCCTGCCGGCTCACCCCGCCCAACGAACTGGTCACTTCCACCGTTGCCCTGGATACACCCGCCAACGTGAAGCAGGCCATGTTGAACGGTGATCGCAATGCCGAGGCCGACCGGTTGGCCGCGGAATTGAGCATGGCCGCACGCAACGAAGGTTGAGCGGATAACAGATCGGCTGCTGCGGCGTTGATGAACTTACTGCCATGGCCACATCAACAGAACGCGAACGATTGGAACGATTGCTGCGCGGGCAGCAGATACTGGTGGACGAGGTCCATCAATGGCTCGAAGAAGAACAGAAACAGGACGATATCCTGAAGGCTGTTGTACTGAGCTCGCGCAAGGAAAGACCGATCCATATCGAGGGGCTCGATCCCGATCGGATCTTTTCGATCGGTTCGATCCGCACCCTTTGCATCAAGTACCGCTTGAGGTTCCTGGATTCAGGCCTTTTCAAGGGAAGCATACCGTTGCAAGCGATCCACCAGATCCGGTCTTTGGAAGCCCGCGCGGAAACACCGATCACCAGTTTCAAGATGATGGCGCCGGCCGAGCGCTTCAAGCTTTGCGATAGTGAGGTGGATCCACTGCTCTTCGTTCCGATCGGGAACGATCGCTACTACCTGGTGCACAAATGGGGGCACGATCTTTCGGCCTGGCGGATGATCGCCGGCTGGCCCACGCGGAAGGCTGCGCACCTGGCGATCACGGTCACGCTTTTCGCCAGCCTTATCGCCCTGATCGCGCCAGCGGCATTGCTGGACAGCATGGGCGTGCATCGCATTCTCTTCCTTGTGTGGTGCAACCTGGTTTGCTACAGCTTCACATTGTTCGGCTGGTTCGCCTTCTTCGGCCAGTTCAGCAAGGATTGCTGGAACAGCAGGTATTTCAACGATTGAACGGATCGGATCCGGTCGATCTGTAAGCGCTCCTATTTCCGGAAGAGCTCCTCGTACCGGTAATTCACCTGCATGCTGGAATTCACCGCCTTTCCTTCCTTGGTGGCCGGATCGAATTTCGGCAGATCGTAGAGCGCAACGATCAGCTTCTTCGAAAGCTCCTGATCGCCCGAATGATCCACGCGGATGTCCTTCACTTCACCGAATTGGTTGATCGTGAAGTTGATCGCTACTGCCGATGAGCCCCATTGTTCCATATCCAGCCCGGGTTCGCCAAGTTTTTCAGCGCTCAATTTCCTGATCTCTGCAGCTGTGCAGTCAAGACTTTCCTGTCCTTCCTTCCCCTCACATTCCGGGTGATGCGGAAGTTTATCAAAATCACCTTTCGCAGAAGCGGGGCTCAGGATGATCACACTGTTCGGCCGTTCATCAACAGCCTTCATCTCCATACCTCCGGACTTCACCACGGTAGCGGGTTTTTCCTCCTGCGCCATGGCGATGGAAAAACTTCCGAGAAAGCAAAGGCCGGCGATCAGCGTACGGTGGATCATCATCTGGTGGTTATGGCGGAAAGTTAAACAGCACCGCCCAAATGTTACTGCGGTACGAAGAGAAAGTAGACCGTGCCGTTCTGCGACGATGGTCCCGGGCTGAAGCGCGCGCGCTTGGTGGATCGGAGCGCATGTTCGATCATGCATTCATCGGCCTTGGCGCTGCGGGATGGATCGAGCTCGGCCTTCTGCACCGATCCATCACCGGCGACAGTAACGCGAACCGCAACACGGCCCGATGATGGGCAGAGATAGCCTGGAACATCGTTCTCGCGCACACGTCCTTCCAGGTCGTGCCACACGGTGGTCGCGCCTTCGATCCGCACGGGTTCAGCGGCCTTGTCCATGTAAAGTTCCTTGTTCCATTTGCTCGGATCGAGCTCGGGGATCTGTACTTCCTCACCGCGCTCGCGGCGCTCTTCCCGCAACCGATCGAACTCCTCCTGCTCGAATTGCTTCAGATCCTCCTCCACACGTTCGGCAAGGCGCTGGCTCGAGAAGCTGCTCATCGCCCTTTCAGCGGTGATGTTGCTCGTGAGGTTCGTCACCTTCTGAGAGGCGACCGGCTCTTCGCTTTCCATTTCCTCGATCAGCTGTTCGGCTTCCTCTATGCTCACGAGTTCTATGTCCATGTCGCTTCGCTCATCCGGATCGGGCACTGTCTGCAGGTCCTTCATGGTGAAGATGAACAGCATCAACGAATGGATGGTGAGCGTTCCGATCACGCCGTACTTGTGCCGTTCGAACCAGTCCAGGAACGTTTCCATCAGCGATGATCGGTGATCGTGTTCCTTTTCATCGATCGGAAGAGAATACCGCAGGCCGCTGCGATCTGATGCGCCATTGATCGGGCCAGCGATTGTTCCAGCGGTCGCCAACACCATGCAGCCAACCCAACCGCGAGCCTTGGAATGTAGCGAGGGAAGGGCCGCGTTCACCCGTTGCCGGCAGCGATCGGCCCTGCAGATAGGCGATCGCCTGAGCCTGGTCCAGATCGGTTCCCGGTATGTCCTTTATTTCGATCGAACGGTTCAATGCAAGTGCTGGATGCGGCCTGTATTCCGATCCCTTCATTTCAGAAACGGGGATCCCCGGTGCCAAAGTGCGAAGAACTTTCGTTATCACGTCGGTCTCCTTCGCCCATGTTCCATCCACCACATGTTGGATCCCGTTCACCAGGCTTGCATGATATCGATCCGGATCGGCGATGAAGTATGGCAGTTGGATCGCCTGGGAGACAGTTCGTGATCTGCGCGTCTCGTGATCACCGGGTTTCCGCAACAACGCCATGAATAAGCCTTCCCCGCGCGTGCGGTGCGGGTAGAACCGGTATCCGGGGCCGCTGTGTATGATCCCCCATTCATCTTCAACGGGGATCTCGACCGGTAATGCACCTTCTACGATCAAAGGGTGAAGTCGATCCTCATTTTCCAAAGTTTCCCAGGTGCACGTGCTGTAGACAAGGCAACCGCCGGGCTTCAGGGAGCTCCACGCATGGTGAATGAGTTCCTGCTGCAAAATCGCGCAGTGTTGCACCAGTTGTGGCGACCATTGTTCACGCGCGAACGGATCCTTTCGCATCATTCCTTCACCCGAGCAAGGCGCATCGAGCAGGATCAGATCAAAAAATTCGGGGAGTGAAGCGAAATGCGAAGCCTCACTTGCGGTGATGATCATATTTCCGTGGCCCCATTTCCAAAGGTTCTCCTGGAGCGCTGGCTGGCGCCGCCGATCCACTTCATTCGCCACTACGAGGGAGCCCCTTGTGAGCAGGCTTCGCAGATGCGTGGTCTTGCCTCCGGGTGCAGCGCAAAGGTCCAACGCCAGCAGATCGCGATCCGCCGATCCACTCGCCGCGATCGCCTGCTCGAGGAACATCGAACTCGCTTCCTGTACATAATAGGCACCCGCGTGGAAATGCGGATCGAAGGTGAAGGAAGGCCGTTCCGCCAGATAAGTTCCCAATGCGGACCATTGCACCGGATCGATCAGCCGGCCGGTGGATCCCTTCAATGGATTGGCGCGGATGCTTACGGGAGCCGGTAGATCCAGCGCTGCGATCAGCTCATCGCACTCCGGACCCAACAGGTCCTTCAACCTTCGCTGCAGTTCTTCCGGTATCGATCGGCTTTCACCGGCGGTTCGTGATGGCCTGCCTTTACGCTTCGCCATCGGCCGGATCAATGAAGCACCGTGGTGGCAGCGGATCGCATCACCGTCTGCTTACGATCAGGCCCCAGGGAGACCAGTGTTACGGGCACGCCCACGGCCTTTTCGATCGTGGTGATGTAGCGATCGAGCGCTTTAGGCAGCTCCGAGTCATGATCGCAATCGCCCCAGCCGTCCATCTCGGCGTACACTGGTTCGATCTCCGACATGTCGTACGGGGCGCGATCGGTAAGCCTGCCGTTCACTTTGTATCCGGTGCACAGCTTCACGCTGTCCATCTCATTCAGCACATCGGCTTTCATCATGGCCAGTTCGGTGATCCCGTTGATCATGACAGCATACCCAAGCGCCGGAAGATCGAGCCAGCCACAGCGGCGTGGCCGGCCGGTGGTACTGCCGAATTCATGGCCCGCTTTGCGGATCGCTTCGCCCACCTCATCATGCAATTCGGTGGGGAAGGGGCCGCTGCCCACGCGTGTGCAATAAGCCTTGAAGATGCCGACGATCTTTTCGATCCGGTTCGGTGCCACGCCAAGTCCGGTGCAGGCTCCAGCGGCGATCGTGTTGCTGCTTGTAACGAACGGATACGTCCCGAAATCGATGTCGAGCATGGTTCCCTGCGCACCTTCCGCAAGCACCCGGCGGCCATCGCGCATCGCCTGATCCAGGTAATGCTCGCAATCTACGAGGTTCATTTGCGCGAGTTGGTGCACTGCGTCCAACCATTCCTTTTCCACTTCCGGTGAAGGATGCGGATGATCGTAGAGACCGAGCAAACGTTCGTGCTTGCGCACCAAGGTCTGGTAACGGTCCATCATATCGGATCTTTCCAGATCGCCCACGCGCAGACCATTGCGGCCGGTCTTGTCCATGTAAGTAGGCCCGATCCCTTTCAAGGTGCTTCCGATCTTCGATCGGCCTTTCTCCGCTTCACTCGCTGCATCCAGCGCGCGATGCGTTGGAAGGATGAGGTGTGCCCGGCGGGAGATCAGCAGATCTTTCGTGACATCGATGCCCGCTTCCTTCAACTGCCTGATCTCTTTCAGGAAAATGATCGGATCGATCACTACGCCATTCCCTACGAGGTTGGTCGTTCCTTCACGAAAAACGCCGCTTGGGATGGTGTGGAGCACATGTTTTTTTCCTTCGAAGATGAGCGTATGGCCCGCGTTCGGTCCACCCTGGAAACGCGCGATCACATCGTAACGCGGTGCGATCACATCAACGACCTTGCCCTTGCCCTCGTCGCCCCATTGTGCGCCGAGCAGCACATCCATCATGGCCTTCATTTCCTTCACGCGTTCAGTTTCTCCACCGCTTCGCCGATCGTTGGCGTAATGATGAAGACCGTATCGAGCTTGGTGACCACGAACAACTGGCGAACGCTATTCGAAACACCTGCGATCAGCGTATCGCCACCAGCGTTCCGCGTGCGCGTGAGCACATTGATCAGGATGTTCAGCCCGGTGCTGTTCATGTATTGAAGTTCGCTCAGATCGAGGATCACGGACTTATGTTCCGAGCCCAGTTCATCATCGAGCGCTTTCATGAGCCGATCGGCCTGCTGCTGATCCATCAACCGGCCTTTGAGGTGGAAAACTTTGCAGCCCTTCTCCTCCGAGATGGACATATCGAACGTTGGAC
>JAEZDL010000054.1 GCA_023418095.1 Bacteroidota bacterium | reverse complement strand
TCTCGCACCTGTAACGAACTGGCTCATCACCGGCTGCATCCTCATCGCCTGCATGGTGGTGATCGGTGGCATCACGCGGCTCACCGGCAGCGGCCTCAGCATCACGGAATGGAAACCGATCATGGGTGCGCTGCCGCCGATGAACGAGGCGGAATGGCAGATCGCATTCGATAAGTACAAACAGATCCCTGAGTACACGCTGAAGAACCAGCACATGGACCTCGTCAATTTCAAGGGGATCTTCTTCTGGGAATACCTGCACCGCAACTGGGGGCGGTTGATGGGCCTGGTCTTCATCATCCCTTTCGCGATCTTCTGGCGGAAGGGCCTGTTGAAAGGCTGGTTACTGAAGCGCAGTTGGTGGATCCTGATCGGCGGCGGACTCGTAGGCGCGCTCGGCTGGTTCATGGTGGCAAGCGGCCTGCAGGATCGCGCCGATGTGAGCCATTACCGCCTGGCGATCCATCTCTGCGCGGCGTTCGCCGTTTTTGCGCTGGTGCTGTGGACGATCTTCGATATCCGATCGGAGCGTCGTGCCTTCGGATCGGATGGAACTTCGATCGGAAAATGGAGCCGCTGGCTGCTTGTTCTGCTGCTGATCCAGATCATGTGGGGCGCGTTCCTCGCCGGAATGGACGCCGGCCGGATCTACAACACGTGGCCGCTGATGCACGGCGAATTCATGCCGGAGAACGTGCTCGCTACAGATAGCGCGTGGACCAACTTCACCGATCACAAGGATGGCGTTCAATTCATCCACCGCAACCTGGCTTATCTGGTCGCGATCGGAGCGATCGCTTTGGGTGTTTCAATGCATAGGCGGATCGAAATGCGAGGGTTATCCAACTGGCTGATCGGTGGGGTGATCTTGCAGTTCCTGCTTGGCGTTTGCACCTTGCTGACGCAGGTACACATCGTACTTGGCGTGGCGCATCAGTTGGGTGCGCTGTTATTGCTGAGTGTGATGTTAGCGGTGATGCACCGGACGGGGCGGGAAACATCTGATATTCTCCATTAGACCACTTGAATGTGAACAAGAGAGATCCACGGATCGCACACTTCACATTAGCCTTATTGGCATTTCTTACTTCCCAAGTGGCATTAACGATATTGATCGCATGTATCGATCTTGACCAACCCTATGAATTGCTTTGGTTGCGGTACGATTCCGGACATTACTTGCAGATCGCAGAAAAGGGTTACGAGATCTTTCCCTGTGCCGGCCGATTTGGTTATCCACCGGATGCATCTGAATTCTGTGGCAATACGGGGTGGTTCCCGGGATACCCACTGTTACTAAATGGTCTATCCTATCTATTCGGGGATATCGTCCTCGTCGCCGGTATAGTTTCCAAAACATTCCTTTTCCTATCATTGGTCATACTTCTTGAGTTAACGCAGACCAATGAAATAGACCTGCGTAGTTATGTTATTGCATGTATTGGGGGTTTCTGGTTCGGGTCCATCTACTACAGCGCGATATTCCCGATCTCCGCCATAGTATTCTTTTCACTCTGCGGCATCTTATCCATCCATCGGCGACAGATCTGGCCAGCGGCCATTGCCTGCTTTCTTTCATCATTATTCTATCCGACCGGGATCCTCCTTTGCATTGTTCTCGCCCTTGATGTTCTCTTTCTGAAAGATGCCATAGGAACCCGAATGATCGCATCCCTGAAGTTGATCGCATCCGGAATAATTGGGTTATGCGTGGCTTTCTATACGATCTACACGCAAACACATGTGTGGGATGCCTTCTTGAAGGTTCAAGCGAAATACGGACATGGGTGGAACGATCCATTCAAAAGAATGGCAGAATTGCTGCGCTCCATCAAGTTCAATAGCGTTGAGTCTATCCCAGATATTCAAACTCTCATACTGATCGGTTTCTTCATTGGTCTGAACTACCTATATTTCAAAAGAAGGTCTCACCGATCCGATCTGGACACGGTCATTCTGTTATTTTCATGGATCTATCTATCATTTCCATGGTTCATAGGAGGAGATCTGAGCATGTATCGGGCGGAAGCACTATTAATGCCAATGGCAGTAGCATCTAAAGACCTACAAATGAAGTGGCTTATTGCAGTACTGATCGTTCTAATATCGCTATTCATACCAATGTCTTATTTGTTTTTCAAACAAGTATTGATCTGACATGCCCCTCCCCCACCACCTCACCACCCACTTCCGCGCAGTCCACTTCGGTGGCAATCGGACCGCTGTGAACCTGAAGAATGAACTCGCCAGCGTCACCTGGGAGCAGGCCATCACCAAAGTCCATTCCTTCAACACGATCGTGACGCTGGTGTATCACATCCATTATTTTGTTCATGTTACACTGAAGGTGCTGCAGGGCGGGCCGCTGGGTGCGCACGACCGGTTCAGCTTCGATCACCCACCAATCCGATCGGAAGAGGATTGGCAACAACTACTTGAAAAGACGTGGGCCGATGCGGAAAGCTTCGCGCTATTGGTGGAGCAGATGCCGGAAGAGCGGTTCTTCGAGGACATGGCCGATCCGAAGTACGGCAGCTGGTACCGCAACATCCACGGCATTATCGAGCACGCGCATTATCATCTTGGGCAGATCGTGCTGCTCAAGAAGTTGATCGGAGATCGGATCACTTCCAAAGTCTGAAAAACTGCGATCTGGATATCACCCCGATCGCTATTTTTCAGCCCTTCATTCCGATCGACACATGCCAAAGACCATCACGCTCGAAGCCACCGGAGAATCGATCACCTTCCACCGTTCTGCCGAAGAGACCAACGGCGAGCTGGTGGAAACGATCGTAACGCTTCCCGCAAGTGGCGATGGTCCGCCGATGCACCGGCACGTGCTGCAATCGGAGACCTTTGAGGCGATCGATGGACGGCTTGGTATCGATCACGGTGATAAGAAGATCGTGCTGCAGCCCGGAGAGAAGTACACCGTGCCCGCGAACCAGCTTCACCGTTGCTATTCTGCCGAGGGAAAGGAGATCCGTTTCAAGGCCACCTTCTCCCCCGCACTCAACATCGAATATGTGCTCACCGAGATCTTCGGTTCATGCAACCGCAAGCGATCAAAGGATCCATCGCCGTTCGATGCGTGTTACGTGCTGCGCCAGGCGAAGGGCGAATACCTGCTCGGCGATGTTCCCGTGTTCGTGCAGCGCACGATCTTTCCCATGACAGCGGTCTTCGGCAAACTCTTCGGGTTGGTGAAAGCAAAACCAATGGAAGTGCGCAATTTCGGAGAATACCGGAAGAAGTACTGATCGGAAACTTAATACCGCCACTCCAACGTCTCCGCAAAACGCTGCACATCCTCACGTATCCGATCCGTCACCGGTGCGAGTGAATCGCCATTCGGCCGCACATCGAAATACAGTGCACCGTAGAGGAAATTGTCCGTGCTATCCGTGAGGTAGAAGACCAGCGGGCTTGCGACGTCGCCTTGCACATGGAAGATATTCCCGAAGACACGTGCACTATCACGCAACACACGTGAACTCGCTATCTTCACGGCTTTCGCCTCGTGGGTGCTTTTGAAGATGTGCGCATCTTCGATCAGGTCCATCACCGATCCGCGGATCGGTGTCCAGGTGAGGTGCAGCGTGCCGCGCTGTTCCTTGAACCGCAGATCATACCAACGCAGATCGCCTTCGGCAGGTCTTCTTGCCATGCGGGCATAAGCAGGTATTTCTGCCGCGAAACTGGTGCTATCGATCCATTGCACGTACTGCTTCTCCGGCAGATCGATCCGGAAGTAGCCACGCGGTTTCGGCACTGGATCCTCGGAACACCCCAGCAGCGGAAGTAGGAAAAGCAGGAACTTAAACGGTCGCTTCATCACGCACCACCACTTTCACGCGGCGTACCCGTTTATTGTCCGATGCTTCCACGATGAACGTGTAATTCTGCATATCCACGCGCTCGCCTTTCTTCGGGATGCGGCCGGTGAGCTCCAGCACGAATCCACCGAGCGTGCCACTATCGCCGCGATTCTCTTCGAACAACTGGCCATCCACGCCGATCACGCGATAGACATCGGGCAGTGGCGCACGCCCTTCGAAGACCCAGGTACGATCATCGAGCTTGCTGTAGATCAGGTCCTCATCATCGAATTCATCGGTGATGTCGCCCACGATCTCTTCGATCACATCCTCCAGTGTGATGATGCCGCTCGTTCCGCCATATTCGTCGACCACTACAGCGAGATGCACTTTCTCTTCCTGGAATTCCTTCAGCAGATCATCGAGCTTCTTGCCTTCCGGAACGAAATACGGCTCGCGCAAAAGCGTGTGCCAGTCCATATCGCTCTTCTCCAGATGTGGGAGCAGGTCCTTTATGTTCAAGACGCCCACCACCCGATCCAACGTATCCTCATACACCGGTACGCGCGAGAAACCATGATCCACGATCGAAGTGAGCAGCTGGTGAAAGGTAAGTTCCTTTGAAAAACCGATCACTTCCGTTCGTGGACGCATGATCTGCCGCACTTCGATGTTCCCGAATTTCACGATGCCACGCAGGATCCGCTGTTCTTCCGCCGTGGTGCTGGCATCCTGTGTCAGATCCAGCGCGTGCTCAAGTGAATCCACGGAAATGTTCTGCGACATCCTCTTCTTGTAGCGTTTCTCAAGGAACGTGGTGCTGCGTACCAATGGAACGCTGAGTGGCGAGAAGATCCAACGCATCACCATCAGCGGGCCGGACATCAGTTGCGCCACCCGCATCGCTTCGGTGGTCGCGTAAACCTTCGGCACCACTTCGCCAAGAAGCAGCAGAATGAACGTGACGGCTACCACTTGAACAACGAAGACCAGGTTCGCAGGCATCTTTTCCAGATCGAAAAGCCCTTCAATGGCCACGCTGGAAAGAATGATGATGCCAACGTTCACGAAGTTGTTGGCGATGAGGATCGTTGCCAGCAGGCGGCGAGGCTTGGAGAGGAGATCAAGCACGCGCTGGCCGCTGCTTCCACCGCGTTCCTTCAGGTCGCGCACCTGCGTGGGTGAAAGCGAGAACACGGCCACCTCGCTGGCGCTCATGGCCGCCGACGCGATCAGCAGAAGGCAAATGACCCCGAGCACGATCGCCGTGGCGGGATCCACGGGGCGTGTGTAAAGCGCGGAGATGAGCGAATATGCGGACGGAGGCTCCAAACGGAAGTGCTAGGTACGACAGGGAGATGGGCTAGAAAGGCAGATCGTCCATCTCATTATCATCCGCACCGATCGGAGCGGAGGTCGTTGCGGGGCGGCCCTGCATCGCATCGGATAGCTGCGACGCGCGCTGTTGAGATCCGGCCACAGGCGCTGGAGCATTCTCGGTGCTCGCGCGATCGAGCATGGTCATCTCATCGGCCACGATCTCGGTGGTGTAGCGCGTTTGCCCATCCTTGTCCTGCCATTGGCGCGTGCGAAGCTTCCCTTCGATGTACACTTTGCTGCCCTTTCGCAGATACTTCTCGGTGATCTCCGCCAGCCCACGCCATAGAACAACATTGTGCCATTCGGTCTGCTCGCGGCGTTCACCGGTCTGCCGATCCTTATAGGTCTCGCTGGTCGCCAGGCGCAAATTGGCCACGGGTGTCCCATTCTGTAAATGACGTACTTCGGGATCGGCACCGAGATTACCGATCAGGATCACTTTGTTCACTCCGGCCATCGAAAAGGGCGTTGAAGGATTATCGATCAAAGATAAACCGTGGCATCCATTATGGTTGGATCGATGAATTAAATGGCTCCATCGACGAAAACTTGACGTTTGTCGACGCAAAATCATAGATTGGCCGACCAAACAACCAATTCCGCAGGTCATGATACGAACCCTTACACTATCATTCTTATTGATGATGAGAGTGCTGGCCAAGGGCCAGATCACCATTGGGCCGGCCGAGATGCCACATGCAGGTGATGAGCTTTTCCGCACGAAGGCAGGGCTCAACCCATTCATCAATTTCGCCGCGACAGGCGCCGGCCATGTTTGGGATTTCGACAACCTTACAGCCGCCCAGCAGGAATCGAAGGATTACGTGAGCGTGGGATCCACCAATTTCGTTTACGGTATCGCGTATGCGGACATCTTCTTCAATCCCAACCGCGCGAACCATGCCACCGCCGGTGTGGACATCCCGTTCAACGAAATGCTTCCGATCGAGGATCCATATTCATTCTACCACCGCAGTGCCACGGAGTACAAGAAGGTTGGCTTTGGAGTGGAGATCGAAGGGATCCCGGTCCCCGTGATCTTCGAGCATCATGATCTGATCTATCCCCTTCCGCTGAATTACGGGCAGTGGCATTCCTCCTATTCGAACTATACGATCGATGTACCCACGCTGGCCTATTATGGCTACCAACAGGTACGCCACCTCGAAGTGGATGGCTGGGGATCGATAACCACACCTGCCGGTACGTTCGATGTGCTGCGCGTGAAGACACGCGTTGAAGCGCATGATTCGATCATGGTGGATCAACTGGGCACCGGTTTCGGTATAGATCGGCCCACGATGCGCGAGTATAAATGGCTTGCGCAAGGGATCCGCGTTCCTGTTCTGCAGATCAATACGATGGAGGTCTTCGGGACGGAGATCGTAACGGAGATCTATTTCTACGACGAAGAACGCACCTTGCAGATCGCACCACCGATCGCGGCGAACCTTTGTCCTGGCGCACAAGTGAGCGTTGCTTATGATGCCACCGGAGTATTCAATTCCGGTGGATTCCTTCAGCAGGCGAATATTTTCAGGGCTCAGCTTTCGGATGCGAACGGCAGTTTTGCAAACCCGGTGAACATAGGGCAGGTAACCTCCACTGCTTCTGGAACGATCACCGCGACGATCCCAGCGAATACCGCTCCCGGCACGGGTTATCGCATCCGCGTGGTTTCAACGAACCCTGCATTTGTTGGCGATGACAATGGTTTCGACATCGGCATCGGTGCGCCGCCAGTGGCCGAAGTGATGGCGATGGGCGATCTGGAATTCTGCTCCGGTGGATCGGTATCGCTGCATTCCACCGAAATGCCTGGTGTTACGCATCAATGGATGCTCAACAACGAACCCATCGCCGATGCGAACAGCGCAACTTTTGTTGCAGATGCGAGCGGTGAATACAGCGTAATGATCACCAGCGGTTGTGGCGACAGCACTTCCGATCCGATCGTTGTGATAGTGAACGAAGCTCCGATCCATACGCTCGATCAGATCGGCTTCAACTCATGTAATGGTAGTCCGGTGAACCTCGTGGCGACCAACGAAAGCGGATCCATCGAGAACGAATACCAGTGGTTCCTGAACGGCGAGTTGATCGAAGGCGCGATCACGAATGAATTGATGGCTTCCGTCTCTGGCGATTATCACTTGGTGATCAACGCGGCTAATGGCTGCAGCCATACTACGGGCACGGTTTCCGTTTCGATCGAAGAAGCGACGATGCCTTTGATCAACGCTTCCGGCGAGACCAGTTTCTGCGAAGACGGAATGGTAACGCTCACCGCTGATGCGATCGAAGGATCATCGATCCAATGGCATCTTAATGGATCACCGATCGATGGTGCCAATGGATCGGAATTGATGGTGATGGAAGGTGGCCAATACACCGCTACCTCGACAACCGCTGGCGGATGCGTTTCCGAAGCATCGATGGCGATCGATGTGACCGTGACCGCAGTTCCTGAAGCAGCGTCGATCACGGCTGCCGATCTCACCACGTTCTGCGAAGGCGGTTCGGTGATGTTGATCGCCGATCCCATCGAAGGAATGACCTACACCTGGATGAATGATGGCACCGAAGTTCAATCAGGCGAGAACGCGACTTTCATGGCTAATACGGCCGGCAATTACACGGTGATCCTCAACTCGAACGGTTGCGATTCCGAAGCGAGCAACAGCATCGAAGTGATCGTGAACGAAGCGCCGATCGTTCCGCAGATCACGGCGAGCGGCGCCACTTCATTCTGCGAAGGCGGTGAAGTGATCCTTTCCGTTGAAGTCGCCGATGGTGACGAGATCCAGTGGACACAATCGATAGGAGTATTGCCTGGTGAGAACGGAACAATTCTTAATGTCACCGAAAGCGGGGTCTATGGCGTGATCATTACGAATGCGGCTGGCTGCGTTACTACGAGCGGTAGCAATCCGATGACAGTTGAAGTGACCGCTTATCCTGCAGTACCTACGATCACCGTCGTGAACGAAATGCTCGTGACGGATGTCACCGGCGATATCCAGTGGTATTTGAACGACGAGCCGATCGAAGGCGCCACCGGATCTTCGCTGGAGATCACGGAGAATGGCCTGTACACAGTAACGTCAACGATCAATGGTTGCAGCAGCACGTCGGAGGAATACCCAATGCTGAACGTGGGTATCAGAGTGAAGGAAAGTGCTTCTTTCAGCATCTATCCGAATCCTTCAAACGGCCAGTTCTGGATCGAAATGGATCGTACCGGATCGGAATTCTCGATCATCGATGCCACCGGCCGCATGATCCATAACGGCCGGATCAGTGCAACGATCACCAGGATCGATCTGCAAGATCAGCAGGCGGGGATGTACTTCCTGCAGATCGGGAACGGATCGGAAAAGCAGGTCGCACGCATCGTGCTGAATTGATCTACGCAAGAGAAGAAAAGTCCTGCGGCGAAAGTCGCGGGACTTTTTTCTTTTCTACCGATCCACAAGTTGCATTCTTCGGACCTGAGCGCATTCCTTGAACCACCGATCGATCAGCCGCGGAACAGCAAATCGGTCCAGGTCATCGATCGAAACCTCGATCCAATCCGCAGGGATATCGAAACTACCGATCGGCCTCACTTCCCAGAACTGCGCTTCAATTCGCTGGTGCGAGAGAATGTGGGTGAACGAACCGCTTTTCTTCAATGAATGATCGCTGATCGATCTCTTCAACTTCCTCTTTATTTCCGATCCATCCGCAACTCCTTGCGTTTCGATCAGCGGCAATTCATACAACTGCTGCCAGATGTCCTTTTCGATCCGCTTCCGCAGAAAGAACCGATCGCCGATCGAAATGAAGAGATAATTGAAATGACGGATCTTCACTTTCGTCTTTCCGGCCTTCACCGGCAGTTCGCCGATCCGGCCTTCGCGCAAAGCGACACACTGATCTGAAACCGGGCAAACTCCGCATTTTGGGTCGCGCGGCGTACAGACGGTTGCGCCAAGTTCCATCACCGCCTGGTTGTGCCGCCCGGGATCATTCCGATCCAGGATCCGCTTCGCGAGATCGCGGAATTCACGTTTTCCTTCACTGCTATCGATCGGTGTGGCTATCCCGAACAGCCGAGAAAGCACGCGATAGACATTTCCATCCACCACCGGCTCGGACAGCCCGAAAGCGATCGAGCCGATCGCCGCGGCCGTGTATTCACCCACACCTTTCAATTGAAGCAGTTCGTTGTAGGTTGAAGGGAATTCGCCATTATATCGATCGCGGATCATGCGCGCTGTTACCAGCAGATTCCTAGCACGGGAATAATAGCCTAACCCCTGCCAAAGCTTCATTACATCATCATCTTCGGAATCAGCGAGCTGCTTTACTGTCGGGAACCGATCCACGAAACGAAGCCAGTATTTCAGGCCTTGATCCACCCTGGTCTGTTGAAGGATCACTTCACTAAGCCAGATCCTGTACGGATCGGAAGTATGCCGCCAGGGCAGATCACGCTTGTTCGCCTCATACCATGAGCACAACGCAGCCTGAATTGTTGAAACTGTTGACATACAGTGGCAAAGATGCGTTGCAGGATCGGTAAAAGAAGCTATCTTTGCGGCC
>JAEZDL010000008.1 GCA_023418095.1 Bacteroidota bacterium | reverse complement strand
ACTACGTGATCAAGCTGAACGATCCAGAGTTCCCAGAACCATACACCGGTCCGTTGACCGTGATCCGCTGAGCCATGAAAAGATCCGATCGGTCACTTCTCCTCGTGCTCGCACTGGCGGGCTGTGCCATCGCAAGCGCGCAGCAACTACCGCAGCTCACGCAATACCAGTTCAACGATTATGTCTTCAACCCTGCCGTTGCGGGGAGCAGGCAGTTCTTCGAACTCCGGAGCGGCCACCGTTACCAATGGGTCGGCATACAGGATGCGCCGCGCACCTTCACGTTGAGCGGCATCTCGCCGATCGGTGAAAAGATGGGTGTGGGCGGTTACCTCTTCACCGATCATGTCGGTCCCACGCGCCGCACCGGCATCCAATTCTCCTACGCCTACCATTTGAAATTGACGGAGGAACTGAAACTTTCCCTTTCTCTCTCGGCCGGCATCCTTCAATTCCTGATCGATGGATCGAAGATCCAGTTGCGCGATCCAGGCGATCCGGCGATGGATCAACAACTGCGCGGGCAAACGCTTCCCGATGCGAAATTCGGTTTCCTGCTCTACCATGACAGGTTCTGGTTCGGTGCCACCGCTCCGCAGATCATGCGCAACAAGGTCTATTTCCTCGATGAGAAGGAAACCCTCAGCCGCATGGAGGACCATTACTACGCGATGGGCGGATACCGTTTCGAATTGAACGATGACTGGCAGTTGGAACCTTCCTTCCTGTTGAAATACGTGGATCCGGTCCCGCCGAAGGTTGATCTTACCGCGACGATCCGCTATCGCAACACGGTCTGGCTTGGCGCTTCGTACCGATCGAACGACGCGTATTGCGCCATGATCGGTTACTGGTTGAAGGAGACGTTCCAGTTCGGTTATTCCTACGACATCATAAGCTCGAACCTGAAGAACTACAGCACAGGTTCGCACGAAGTGATGCTGGCCGTTACGATCGGGCGGGGCGAAGCACCTGCCGAACCCGTGGAATAGATCGGGATCACAAGATGGTGACATTTCTGGACGTGACGGGCTGTTCGCGAACGGTTGGATCTTCGTAAATTCGAGATCCCGAAACCGGTTCAGCCCCAGTACATGACGAAGACCTTCGCGATCCTTTCTCTTCTTTTCATCCCTTTCTCAAGCCTTCTGGCCCAGACGGATCTGGCGGTCCCCTGCCGGCACAACGATCTGGAGCTGCTTCAACCGCTTCACCAGAACGATCCGGCCGTACTTCAACAAATGGCCGAAGAGGAAGCCGCACTTGAACAATTCACGCGCGACTTTGATGCGCCAGGTACCGATCGCGATGAGGCCGGCTACCTGATCCCGGTGGTGTTCCACATCATCCATGAGAACGGGTCGGAGAACATCAGCAACGCACAGATCGAAGATGCCGTACGGATCTTGAACGAGGATTTCCGCCGGCTGAACGAGGATTGGGACAACGTGAACCCCGCTTTTGCGGATCTCGTGGCCGATGTGGGCGTGGAGTTCCGGCTGGCGCGCAGGGATCCACAGGGAAATTGCACCACCGGGATCACCCGCACGGTTTCGCCGCTCACGAACTCCGGCGATCAGGATATGAAGGACCTGATCCAATGGCCGCGGAACAAATACCTGAACGTTTGGGTGGCAGCTTCAGCGGCAGGTGCTGCGGGTTACACCTATCGCCCGGGCAGTGTTTCCATGTTCCCCAGCGGCGATGGCATCGTGATGCTCCATTCCTACGTGGGCAGTATCGGCACCAGCACGGCTTCGCGCTCGCGCACGCTCACCCACGAGGTGGGCCATTGGATCAATCTCGCGCACACATGGGGCAACAGCAATGATCCGGGGCTTCCGGAGAATTGTTTCGACGATGATAATGTGGCCGATACGCCGAACACGATCGGTTGGACGAGCTGCACGATCAACGGGCAATCATGCGGCGGGTTGAACAACGTGGAGAACTACATGGAATATTCCTACTGCAGCAAGATGTTCACCGAAGGCCAGGCCACTCGGATGATCGCTGCGTTGAATTCGAATACCGCACAGCGTAACCAGTTGTGGCAGGAGACCAACCTGATCGCCACTGGAATTACCGATGAACCTGAATTGTGTGCGGCAGCCTTTTCGGGCAATGGCGGCGTGATCTGTGCGGGATCCACCATCGCATTCCAGGATGAAAGCTTCCACAACGTGACCTCGCGCGTATGGAATTTCCCGGGCGGATCACCCGAAACCTCCACCGATCCCGATCCGGTGGTGACCTATGCACAGGCCGGTGTTTTCCCCGTAACGCTCACGGTGAGCGATGGATCGGCCTCGCTATCGACCACCACGGAGGATTTCGTGACCGTGCTTCCCGATCCGGGGATCGCGGCGCCCTTCTTCGAGAGTTTCGAGGAGGTGAACGATCTGCAGGGTCCGGAGTGGACCGTGGTGAACAATGATGGAAGCACCTTCAGCATAACCAACGCCGTGGCCTATACCGGTGGCAAGAGCGTGAAGCTTGTGAACGGTTCCGGCAATGATGGTGATGTGGATGAACTTTTCAGCGGCACGTTCGACATGAGCGCCGGCGAACCGATCTCCATCAGCTTCCGCTACGCATACGCGCGCCGCAACAGCGGCAGCGACGACCGGCTGCGCGTATATGTATCCAACAACTGCGGCGGATTCTGGTCGCTTCGCAAACAGCTTCGCGGATCCACAGATCTTTCCACCGCACCGAACACCACCGGTTCGTTCGTTCCTGCCGGAGCGGAACAATGGGGCCAGGTCACGATCGATAACATCCCTGCGGATTACAATGTGAGCGACTTCCGCTTCAAGTTCCACTTTGAAAGTGATGGCGGCAACAACCTGTACATCGACGACATCAACATCAATGGCTTCGCAGTGGGGTTGAATGAAAATGCGATCGGATCTGCTGCTGGTCTTTCAGTTCACCCGAATCCAGCGAACGAACAAGCATGGATCGTCCTGAACATGATCGAAGCGGCTTCAGTGAAGATCGCCGTGATGGATCTGCTCGGTCAGGAGGTCGCAGTGGTCCGCAATGGCCCGATCGGCGCCGGTGACCACCGGATCGAATTACCGATCGGGGGGCTTTCCAGCGGGATCTATTTCGTCCGTCTGGAAAGTGTCGGATCCACCGAAGCCGTGAAGTTCGTGGTGGAATAGAACGAAATACCCACAAAAAGCGAAAGGCCACTTCAATTGAAGTGGCCTTTCTGTTGACCGACCAGGGCTCGAACCTGGACTCTTCTGAACCAAAATCAGACGTGTTGCCAGTTACACCATCGGTCAATACCTCCCTTTTCGGAAGGTGCAAAAGTAATACGGTGCGGCTTATCGCACAAAGAGGATCTTTCCGGCCGAAGTATTCCGGTTATTTTCGCCCCGCTGAAGAGGATCCCTTCGGGTTCAAGGCGTGGAACTTATGGCACCAGAACAATTGCTCGGTACGTACAGGCGGTGGAACCTGATCACCGGATGGCTCGTTTTCTTGATCGCGGC
>JAEZDL010000243.1 GCA_023418095.1 Bacteroidota bacterium | reverse complement strand
TGGCAAGGATGATCAGGATCGGGAACTCGAAGCGGTCGAACTTCTCCTCGCGGGCGAAGCCGACAGACATGACCAGCGCGACGACCGAACCGATCAGCGTGATGATCTTCATGAAGTGCGTGAACGGGTCGCTGACGAAGGCGCCGCCGAAGGCCGCACCTTCCTCGCCAAAGAAGATCATCCACGCGCCTGCGGCGAGCAGAAGCGCCACGGCAAGGCCGGTGACCGTGCTGTTGGCGCGTTCGCCGGAAAACACCCCGATCATCAGCAGGACCATTGCGCCCAGCGCGAGAGCGATCTCGGGCGTGGCGAGGACGAGGCTGGCTTGAAGTTCAGCAGTCATTTCGACGTCCTAGTGACCGGGAGCCGCGGCCACGGCCGTCGCATTGGCGGCGGCAGCCTCGAGGGTCAGCGATACCTTGTTCACCAGCGCGTCGACCGACGCGGCGGTGTAATCCAGAAGCGGCGCGGGATACACGCCGAAGAAGATGACGAGCACCACCAGCGGGTAGATGATCGCCTTCTCGCGAGCAGAGAGGTCGAGCAGGCCCTTCAGGCTGTCCTTGCTCAGGACACCGAAGACAACCCGACGGTAGAGCCAGAGCGCGTATGCTGCCGAGAGGATGACGCCGAGCGCAGCGAAGAGCGCGACCCAGGTGTTCACCTTGAAGACGCCGAGCAGGGTCAGGAACTCGCCCACGAAGCCGGAAGTGCCCGGCAGGCCGACATTTGCCATGGTGAAGATGAGGAACACCACGGCGTATTTCGGCATGTTGTTGACCAGCCCGCCATAGGCGGCGATCTCGCGAGTGTGCATGCGGTCGTAGATAACGCCGACGCAAAGGAAGAGCGCGCCAGAAACAAGGCCGTGGCTCAGCATCTGGAAGATCGCCCCCTGAACGCCTTCGACATTCATCGCGAAGATGCCCATGGTCACGTAGCCCATGTGCGCCACGGACGAATAGGCGATCAACTTTTTCATGTCCTCCTGCATCAGAGCCACCAGCGAGGTGTAGACGATCGCAATGGCAGACAGCGCGAAGACGAAGGGCTGGAAGAATTCCGAGGCCTCGGTGAACATCGGCAGCGAGAAGCGCAGGAAGCCGTAGCCGCCCATCTTCAGCAGGATGCCGGCAAGGATCACCGAGCCCGCCGTGGGCGCTTCAACGTGAGCGTCCGGCAGCCAGGTGTGAACTGGCCACATCGGCATCTTCACGGCGAAGGAGGCGAAGAAAGCGAGCCACAACCACGTCTGCATCTGCGACGGGAAGTCGTGCGTCAGCAGCGTCGGGATATCGGTCGTGCCGGCCTGCCAGAACATCGCCATGATGGCGAGCAGCATCAGCACCGAGCCCAGCAGCGTGTAGAGGAAGAACTTGAAGGACGCGTAGATGCGCCGCTTCCCGCCCCAGACGCCGATGATGATGAACATCGGGATCAGTCCGGCCTCGAAGAACACGTAGAAGAGCACGATATCGAGCGCGCAGAACACGCCGATCATCAGCGTTTCCAGGATCAGGAACGCGATCATGTACTCCTTGACGCGCTTCTCGATCGCCTCCCACGAAGCGAGGATGCAGAGCGGCATCAGGAACGTCGTCAGGATGACGAACAGCATGGAAATGCCGTCGACACCCATCTTGTAGGAGATGCCGGAGTCGAGCCACGCATAGGTCTCGACCATCTGGAAGCCGGGATCCTGCGGGTTGAATCCGATCCAGATGAACAGCGACAGCAGGAACGTGAAGACGGTCGTCAGCAGCGCGACATTGCGGATGTTGCGAGTCGCAGCCGGTCCGTCGTCCCTGATCAGCAGGATCAGGAACGCGCCTACCAGGGGCAGGAAGGTGACCGTTGTGAGGATGGGCCAGTCGGTCATGGTCTAAAATGAACTCCCGACCATCATCCAGGTCACGAGGGCGGCGACGCCGATCAGCATCGCGAATGCGTAATGATAGAGGTAGCCGGTCTGCAGCTTGACCACCTTGTTCGTGACGTCGACCACGCGGGCCGAAATGCCATCAGGTCCGAGACCGTCGATCACCTTCCCGTCGCCGGTCTTCCAGAGGAAGCGGCCAAGCCGCATCGCCGGACGGACGAACAGGAAGTCGTAGAGCTCGTCGAAGTACCACTTGTTGAGCAGGAACTGGTAGAGTCCGCTGTGCTGCGCAGCCAGCCGCTTCGGCGTCTCCGGCGAGCGAATGTAGAACTGCCACGCTCCGAGGAAGCCGATCAGCATCGCCGCGAAGGGCGACCACTTCACCCACTTCGGTACATCGTGGAACTCGTGCAGGATGTGATTGTCGGCGGCCGTGAAGATCGCGCCCTTCCAGAAGTGCTCGTAGTGGTGGCCGACGAACCATTCATGGAAGGCGAAGCCGGCGAAGATCGCACCGACGGCCAGCACGAAGAGCGGCACCAGCATGACGGGCGGCGACTCGTGCACGTGGTGCATGACGTCGGCCGAGGCACGCGGCTTGCCGTGGAAGGTCAGGAAGATCAGGCGCCACGAGTAGAAGCTCGTGAACATCGCCGCGATGACCAGCAGGATGTAGGCGAACATCGCGATCTCGTTGTGCCCTGCGAATGCTCCCTCGATGATGGCGTCCTTGGAGAAGAAGCCTGCCATGCCGATGACCGTTCCCGGGATGCCGACACCGGTCAGCGCCAGCGTGCCGATGATCATCATCCAGTAGGTGGTCGGGATGTGCTTCGCGAGCCCGCCCATCCTGCGCATGTCCTGCTCGTCGGACACCGCATGGATCACGGAGCCGGAGCCGAGGAAAAGCAGGGCGTTGAAGAAGGCGTGCGTGAACAGGTGGAAGATCGCAGCCGAGTAGAAGCC
>JAEZDL010000215.1 GCA_023418095.1 Bacteroidota bacterium | reverse complement strand
GGTAGTTCTTGAGCACTGCCGGTTGAGGGTTGAGATGGTTGAGCGTTGAAGAGGTTGAAATGCACTATCGAACAAACGTCATCTGCACCTCCGCCGGGTCTCCGCGCATTTGGCGGGACCCTGCGGTTCCGTGTGCATCAGGGCCCCCTTTGGGAGACTCTGATGAGGTTCCAGGGGCATCATCATCCGATCATCTCACTTTCCGATCACCTGATCAAAGCAGCGCCGTGGCTGGCACCTCCGCTTCCACCACTTTTCCATCGAGCAGCTTGATGGTGCGTTGCGCGAAACCTGCATCGCGCAGGCTGTGCGTCACCATCACGATCGTGGTTCCGGACTGGTTGAGCTGTGTGAGCAGTTGCATCACTTCCTCACCATGCGCACTGTCAAGGTTTCCGGTGGGCTCGTCGGCGAGTATGATCGATGGTTTGTTCACCACTGCACGGGCCACGGCCACACGTTGTTGCTGACCGCCGCTCAGTTGCTGCGGAAAATGCTTCGCGCGGTGCGCGATGTTCATCCGATCCATCACTTCCTGTACGCGCGCTTTGCGATCGGCGCCCTTCATGCCGGTGTAGATCAGCGGCAACTCGATATTCTCGAACACGCTCAATTCATCGATCAGGTTGAAGCTCTGGAACACGAAACCGATGTTGTTCTTCCGCACCGACGCACGCTGCCGTTCATTGTACCTGCTCACATCCTCCCCCTTCACCAGAAATTGTCCGGCAGAAGGATTGTCGAGCAGACCAAGGATGTTCAGCAACGTGGATTTCCCACAGCCGCTGGGCCCCATGATCGCAACGAACTCGCCCTGCTGGATCGAAATGTTCACGTTCTGCAAGGCGGTGGTCTCCACTTCATCGGTGCGGTAAACGCGGGATAGGTTGATGGTTTTGAGGATGGTCATTTGGAGAGTTGAGGTAGTTGAGGAGTTGAGGTAGTTGCAGTGGTTGAGGAATGTTGGATCGATGAGGCAGATCGGAGAATTTCAACTTTACAACCATCCAGCTCCTCAACCGCCTTAACATTCTATTCTTCCAACACGATCTCTTCGGCATTGTTGAATGCTTCGTACCTGGATGTGATCACTTGTTCGCCGGGTTTCAGGCCTTCGAGCACTTCGTAATGTTCAGGGTTCTGGCGGCCGAGCCGCACTTCGCGTTTCACGGCTTTTCCATCATCGCCGACCACGTAGACCCAGCTTCCGCCGGTATCCTGGAACCAGCTTCCGCGCGGTATGATCACAGCCTGTTGGTCTTCGCTCAGTTGCAATTTGATCTGCAGAGATTGTCCGCGGCGGATCGCTTCGGGAACATCACCCACGAAATGCAGATCCACCTCGAACTCACCATTACTGACCTCCGGAAAGATCTTCACCACCTTCAACCTGTATTCCCTCCCGCTGAAGTTGAAGGTGCCCTCCAGGCTATCATACACGCGGGCGATGTAGTGCTCACCCACGCGGGCGCGCACTTTCAAGGCATCGAGCACATCGATCTGTGCGATCCGCGATCCCTGCGTCACCGTCTGGCCCACCTCTGCACGCAGACCGCTCAACTGACCTGCGATCGGTGCTTTTATCGTGAGGTTCTCCAGCGCCTGGCGAAGGAATTTCAAATTATCCTGGATCAGCTCCAGCGATGAATTGATCTGTCCTTCCTGCGTTCTGCGGAAAAGTGAATCGTTGCGGATATTGGTCACCAGCAATGCACGGCGCTGCTTCGCCAGATCGTATTCCTCCCTGCTGCGCGCATGCTCCTGTGTCGCCACCAATCCTTTGCTCGCGAGCGCATCGTTCATTTCCCACGTTCGTTCGATCTGCTTCATCTCATAGTCCAACTGCACCAATTGCTGTTTCCAGTTGTTGGTCTGCTGATCCATGTTGAGACGCGTATTGCGCAGGTTGTTCTGCTGATCGAGCAGTTGCGCCTCGCGGTTGATCGCATCCATCTGGAACTGCTGGTTCCCGAGCTTTATGATCGGTGTGCCGGCCTCTATGTGGTGACCATCCTCCAGAAACACCTCTTCCACCACCCCACCTTGAACGGCATCGAGAAAAACCGTGCGGATCGGCAGCACATTCCCGGTTACCGGTATGAATTCCTTGAAGACGGCCTGTTGCACGGTACCGATCGAGACGCGATCACTATCGATCCGTATGCGCGACCGGCCTAGGGTGCTGCCCAATCCGAAGATCACTGCGAGGGCCATGATAACGGCTCCGAAAGCGATAAGCCTTCGCCGTTTCCGCTGTGGCCGTGGGTCTATTGCGCGATCCATTGCTCGAAAGATCCGGCGCGCCACCACTACGTTAGTGACGAACGGTGACCAACGGGGGGAAGCTTGATGAACAGCGGCTTTCCGTCACATCACAACAGCGCGCCCCGGATCGAAGCAACCGCGCCTCTCTGTATCCCGATCGTGCATCCACGGTCGGCTGCGGCGAATAATTCCTTTGCGGAATTGTTGTGGGATCCAAACTTCTACATAGTTTCGTCCCGTCCAAGACCCTGCGTTCTTTGGCGAGATCCGCAGGGAACAGACAACGAAAAACAAAACACAGTCAGTAGAACTCATGAACATTTACGTCGCCAACGTTCCTTACTCAGTAAAGGATCAAGATCTCCGTGAACTCTTCGAACCATACGGAGAGGTGACATCGGCGAAGATCATCATGGACAAGGCCACCAATCGCAGCCGCGGCTTCGGTTTCGTGGAGATGTCCGATGAGAACGCCGGCCGCCAGGCCATTGAAGCAACGAATGGCAAGAATTTCCATGGCCGGGACCTGGTCGTGAACGAGGCACGCCCCCGTACCGAGGGCGACCGCCCCAGCTTCGGCGGTGGTGGCCGTGGCGGTGATCGCGGTGGCGATCGCGGCGGATACCGCAATGATCGCGGTGGCGATCGTGGTGATCGTGGCGACCGTGGTGGATACGGCGATCGCCGTGAGCGCGGTGGCTATCGCGACGAATACTAGGCCTGCAAGCAAGCTTACAACAGAAGCCCCCGCCGATCGCGGGGGCTTCTTCATTTCCTGGCTCTTGGCACTCCGCGATCAAACCTTCGGTCTTTCGCATCGTTCCACGAATGGCACGCTTTTTCCGCACCGGTACCTTTGCGCTTCGCTCCTGAAACCCGTTCGATGCTGGATCTTTCCCTACCTCGTCTTCTCCTGTTCACTGTTCTTTCAACGATCTTCATGGTGGCCACCGCCCAGCGACCGGCCGGCCCTGGTGGTGCGGCGCCGATCGGGCGTATCTACGGGAAGGTGATCGACCAGGCCACCAGAAAACCGGCGGAATTCGCGACGGTCACTGTTTACGAAGCTTCCGGGGACAGTCTTCTTGGTGGTTCCATCGTGCGATCCAACGGTGATTTCGATGTGCCTTCGCTCCCGCTCACGAAGCTCCGGGTAGTGATCAGCTTCATCGGGTACGTGCCGCTCGAGCAGCAGGTAACGCTCGATCGCGATCACATGGAAGTGGACCTCGGCAATCTTTCGATCGCACCGGACGCCGAATTGCTGCAGGAAGTGGAAGTGGTGGGTGAACGTGCCACCATGGTGATGCAGGTGGATCGGCGCGTGTTCAATGTGGAGAAGGACCTGAGCGTGCTCGGTGGATCTGGCGTTGACGTGATGAAGAACGTTCCGGGCCTGAGCGTTGATGTGGAAGGGAACGTTGAGATGCGCGGATCGAGCCCGTTGATCCTGGTGGATGGAAGACCTACCTCGCTCACGCTTGAACAGATCCCCGCCGAGGACATCGAGCGGGTGGAAGTGATCACCAATCCTTCTGTGGCATTCGATGCGAACACCACCGGCGGCATCATCAACGTGGTTCTGAAAAAGAACACGAAGCCGGGTTACAGTGGCCAGGTACAGGCCGGGATCGGCACCAACGATCGGTACCAGGCCGGAGTGAACGCCAACATGCGCGATGGGCGTTGGGGCTTCAACCTTTCCTACAATTACAACACCGGCAACAACACCACCGATGGATCAACCCGCCGCGTGGATCGGCGGTCGGGCGAACTTTTCCAGCAGACCACAACCAACAACAACGGGCGGGTGATGCATGGCGGCCGTTTCGGGGTGGACTACCAGCTCGATAACCGCAACCTGATCTCACTTTCACAAGGCTTCCACATCTTCGATCGGACCGGGGAGGATGAACAGGAATACGATGTGGAAGCGGCCGGCGGCGAAGTGATCGAGCGCGGAAGCCAGCTCAACACACAAAGCACGATCGGCGAGAGCTACAATTCGCAGATCGCCTTCCGCCGCAGGTCGCCAAAGGAAGGCAAGGAATGGTCTGCGGATGTGACCTACAATCGCTGGGAGCGCGAAAGCCTCGCGGACATGGATCGGTTCTCTTACCTGCCCAACGGTGGCGCGGTGGAAGGAAGTCCGCGGTTGCAGGACAATATCGGCGGAAGCAACTACGACCAGATCGGACTGCAGGCCGACTTCATCGATCCGGTGAGCGATCGCACCAAGCTCGAGTGGGGCGTGAAAGGCCAGTACCGGATCGATAACACGTTCCTCAACGTGTACGTCACATCGCCCGGGTTCGGTGAGGGTGTGCTCGATACATCGCTCTCCAACGATTATGAGATCACGGACATCATCAATGCTGCGTACTTCAACTGGTCGCGCAAGTTGAGCGATCATTGGTCGTTGCAGGCAGGTCTTCGATTCGAGCAGACGTGGTTCGAAACGAAACTGCGTCTCACGGGGGAAACATTCAGTTACAAATATCCCGAGGGGATCGAGAACCTGGACAAGGCGCTGTTCCCGGCGATCTACCTGGTGCGCCGCTGGGATGAGAGCACGCGCGAAGTGCAATTGAACTTCTCACGGAAGATCAACCGGCCGCGCTGGCACCAGATCATGCCGTTCATCATGTTCAGCGACAGCCGCAACGTACGGATCGGAAATCCAACGCTGGCACCGGAAATGAGCAACCTCGCCGAAGTGAACCACCTGATCCCGTTCATGAAGGGAAAGGCGAGCTGGCTCACATCCGTTTACGGCCGCCATACGCAGGATGCGATCTCCAGCTATGCCACACCACTTCCTTCGGACACCACGATCCTGCTCAATACGTTCATCAATGGGAGCCATGAGATCACCGGCGGATGGGAGAACGTTTTGAAGATCGAACCGTTGCAGGGCCTGCAACTTACGTTGAGCACAACGCTGGAATATACCGATGTGGCCCTGAACGCGGCGGAAGGCGGGATACGCAACCGCGGTACGAACTGGGAAGCGAAGGCGCTGATCAACTACCGTTTCCTGAAGGATTGGACGCTCCAGCTGAACGGCGAATACGAAAGCCCCGAGATCACTGCGCAGGGCAGGCGCGTGGAACAGTATTACATGGATGCGTCCATGAGCCACGACATCACCAAAAGGTTGACCGCAGTAGTGTCGGTGAACGATGTGTTCTACACGAACCGCTGGGGCAACATCATCGATACGCCGCTGCTCTACCAGGAGAACTTCAGCCGCAGGGAACAGCGTTTCGTGCGCTTCACGCTCACCTGGAAATTCGGTGAACAGAACGCTTCGCTCTTCCGCAGGAAACCGCAGCAACAACGCCAGGAACCCGGAGGCAATGACGGTGGCGAAGGTGACATGTAGCGCCAGAAAAAGGAACGCCCGATCCGGTGGATCGGGCGTTCCTCGAACGGTCCCTACGATCAGCGCAGCTTGCTGAAGCTGTAGTTCGAAATGCTTTCGTTATTGATCATGCGGATCACATAATGGCCAGCACCCAGCCCGGCCACATCGAGCACGATGCGCTTGCTGCCGGCGGCCACCGATCGGATCGGCAGCACCTGCATGCCGTTCACATCGATCACCTGGAGTTCGGTCACTGATGTTACCGGGGCGCTCAATTCCACATTGAGCTGATCCACCGCCGGCACCGGCCATGCATTCACGATCTCGCCGCCGCCGTCACAATCCACCACGGTGAGCTCGATGCCCGAAAGGTCGAGGCTTGCACAGATCGCATCCTGGTTCGCCATGATGTAGCCGAGAAGTTCCGTCGCGGTGGTCTCACCCGGGATCAGGAAACCGAGGCTCAAGGTGAATGGATCGTAGACCAGTGTGTGGATGGTGTAATCACCCTCCAGTTCCACCCACATGCCCGGTGTATCGGATACGTTCACGATGATATGATCGGGGCCCATCGTGAGGATGTAGAGCGCAGCGAAACCATCCGGAATGATCGCATCGCCAGCGGTACCCACGTTCAACCAGACGGCGCTGTCACCAAGGCAGAATTCAACCGTGTCCGATGTGAGCGTTCCTGCGAAGGCCTCGCAATCGCTGCATTCCACCACGGTGAACATGGCACCATAGATATCGAGCCCGGCGCAGATGCTTCCGCCACCCTGCACGAGCATCGCGTTCACGTCCATCACGGTCGTTTCACCCGGAACCAGTACGCTGGCATCGAACGTGAGCGGATCGTAAACGAAGGTGTGGATGCGCCAGATATCCATCGATGTCACGGTGAACGAAGGCACCGTATCCATGCTGTGGTATACAGGGCTCAGACCTTGCGTGAGGATGTAGGCCACGCTGTAACCGGGAGGTACAACGATATCACCGGCCGGGATGCCCAGCAGTGTCGCCGATCCTTCGGTCATGCAGCTTCCCATCGTATCGGGCACGATCGTGCCGCCCGATGCGAAGCAATCCGAAGTGCAATCGATAACCATGGTGCTTGCGCCCATAACATCGAGGCTTGCACAGATCTCACCGCCACCCTGAACGAACATCGCATCCAGATCGGCCACCATCGTCGTTCCTTCCTCGATCATGGCTGGATCGAACGTTGACGGGTTGTAGACCAACGTATGGAAGTAGTAGGTGCCAGGCATCTCAACGGTGAAGCTGAGGCCGCTCGCCGATGTGCTTACGATCGTCATGTCCATGCCTGTTGAAAGCAGGTACATGGTCGCATAGCCGGCAGGAACGGAGATGTCGCCGTTGCCTTCAGCAGTGATCGTTACAGTTCCTTCCGAGAGGCAGGTCTCGAACAGATCGGGCGTGGTGCTGCCCGCATCTGCGGTGCAATCGACTCCGCCGCAAATGATCACATCGATCGTTGCTCCAACAAGGTCCAACGCTGCGCAGTAGAGACCTCCACCTTGAACGAGCATGGCGTTCAGATCGGAGGTGGAAGAACTTCCTGGAACGATGGATCCAAGATCGAACGTGGCCGGATCATGCACCAGCGTATGGATCGTGTAGCTGCCAGTGGCATCAACGGTGAACGAAGCCGTGGATGATGTATCGAGCACGGTACCATCGCTGCCCGCGAGCAGGTAGAGTTGGGCATAACCGAGCGGCAGGTAGCTTCCGCTGTTCGTGGCGTTCAGCGTGGCCGAGCCGCCATCGAGACAGACCTCCGCATCGGCGCTCAAGGTGCCCGCATCCGGCGAATCGATGATCAGCCATACGCCTTCCATATCCAGGCTTCCGCAGTATTCACCGCCGCCCTGGATCAACATGGCATCGATCTCCGCCGCCGTGGTCACACCAAGATCCACCAGATCGGAAAGGTCCATCACAGCCGGATCGTACACCAGCGTATGGATCGTGTAGAGGCCATCACCTGAAACCGTGAAGAACGGCGATCCCTCGATCGCTTCGATCACATGATCATCGCCATGCGTGGCCAGCCATACGTGAACAAAACCGGGTGGAAGCACAGGCTGATCCACCACGATCGCGCCGATCAGCGTACCTGCCTCTTCGTAGCAATAGACCGGCTTGAATCCGATCATTGAACCTGCGTCGGCCGTGCAATCCGCACAATCATCCACCATTACGGATGCACCTGCCACATCGAGCACGGCGCAGATGTTGCCGCCGCCCTGGAAGAGCATCGCGTTCACATCGGATCCGGTGGTGACACCCAATACCACCTGGCTCAGATCGAGCGTGGCGGGATCATGGATCAGCGTGTGGATCGTGTAGCTGCCAACAGCATCAACGATGAAGGAAGGCTCGGCCGAGACCTGTTCGATCACAAGCTCGCTGCCGTTGGTCAGCACGTAGACCACCTCATAACCTTCCGGAGCGTAATTGCCCGTTACCGATGCACCGATCTGGGCCATTCCGTTGGTGAGGCACACCACATCATCGGTGGCCTCCATCATTCCCAATGAGGGGTTGTCGACGAGGATCGAAGTTCCGGTGAGATCAAGGCTTGCGCAGATCGTACCGCCACCCTGAACGAGCAGCGCGTTCACTTCAGCCGCCGTGGTGACGCCAGGTACAACGATGCCCAGATCGAGCGTTGCAGGATCGTACACCAGCGTATGGATCGTATACTCGCCGATCGCGGTAACGTTGAAGATCGGTGTTTCGCCGGTTTGAACGATGGTGTGATCCCCCCCTTCTGTAAGAACGAAAATGGTCTGGTATCCTGCCGGTACTTCGGCGTTCCCGGCCGGGATGCCACCGATCAGTGTACCACCCTCCTGCAGGCAATCGGTAGGCTTGTAGCCGAACAATGTTCCCGCATCGGCGGTACAATCACCACCACCACATTCGACCACATGCACCATCGCACCTTCAAGGTCGAGCGATCCGCAGATCTCGCCACCGCCCTGGATCAGCAATGCGTTCACGGCCGCAGCGGGTGTTTCACCTGGAGTTACGATCGAAAGATCGAGCGTTGCGGGATCATAAACGAGCGTGTGGATCGTGTACATGCCGGTTGCATCCACCGTGAAATCGGGCGTGGTGCTCGTGGCTTCGATCACCAGATCACCACCGGAAGTAAGCACGTAGATCACCGAGTAACCTTCCGGTACCGCTGTTCCGCTTGCCGTTGCACCGATCGAGGCCATCATTCCTTCGAGGCAGACCTCGCTCGCATCGACGGTCAGCATGCCGGCATCAGCCGTACAGTCCGTACTGCAATCCACCACATGCACCATCGCACCTTCAAGGTCGAGCGATCCGCAGATCTCGCCACCACCCTGGATCAGCAACGCATTAACGGCCGCAGCGGGTGTTTCACCTGGAGTTACGATCGAAAGATCGAGCGTTGCGGGATCATAAACGAGCGTGTGGATCGTGTACATACCGGTTGCATCCACCGTGAAATCGGGCGTGGTGCTCGTGCCTTCGATCACCAGATCACCACCGGAAGTAAGCACGTAGATCACCGAGTAACCTTCCGGTACCGCGGTTCCGCTTCCCGTCGCACCGATCGAAGCCATCATTCCTTCGAGGCAGACCTGGCTCGAATCCGCGGTCAGCATGCCGGCATCAGCAAGGCAATCAACCGGACAGTTCACCACATGCACGGTTGCACCTTCCACATCCAGCGATCCGCAGATCTCGCCACCTCCCTGGATCAGAAGGCCGTTCACAACACCGGCTCCGGTCACTCCCAATTCAACCGCGGAAAGATCCAGCGTTGCAGGATCGTACACCAGTGTATGGATCGTGTAGTTCCCGGTGGCCGTAACATTGAACAGCGGGGCATCGCTCAATTCCTGGATCACGAGATCCTCCCCAAGGGTGAGCACGTATGCGGCCACAAAACCCGGTGGCACCACGGTCCCTTCCACAGTAGCGCCGATCGGCGTGGGGCCGGTATCCAAGCAAACCTCCATTTCCATGGCCGAAGCACTGCCCGCGAAAGCCGGGCAATCACCACAAACGGAAACCTCGATCACCGCACCGCCCAGATCGAGCGAGGCGCAGATGGTACCGCCGCCCTGCACCAGCAAGGCATGCACATCGAGGCCGGTGGTGGTGCCGAATTCGATCGCACCCGGATCAAGCGTAAGACTGTCGTATACCAGCGTATGGATCCGGTAGAGTCCCGGAGTTTCCACCATGAAGGATGGAGTGGCATCCGCATGAGTCAGCACCAGATCCTCACCCATGCTTAGCACATAGAGCACGGAATAGCCTTCCGGCACGAAGATGTCACCATCCGGCGTTGCGGAAAGTGAAGCCATTCCGTTCTCCAGGCACACTTCCGAAGCGGTGGCGGTAAGCCCGCCGGCCTCGGGATCCGTGACCTGGATGGATGCACCCACCAGATCGAGCGACGCACAAATGCTTCCACCGCCCTGGATCAGCAGCGCGTTCACCTCGGCGGCCGTGGTTACACCCGGTTCCACCACGGAAAGATCCAGCGTGGCGGGATCGTACACCAGCGTATGGATCGTGTATTCGCCAACGGAATCAACATCGAACGATGCAGCCGTGTTCGTGGCCATGATGATGTCATCGGCCCCTTCGGTGAGCACGAAAAGGGTATTGAACCCTTCCGGAACCACACTGTCACCAGATCCTTCCGCAGTGAGCGTTACCCCTTCGGTGACGAAGCAGATCGAAGAAACCTCCGATCCCAGCGTGCCCGCATCCGCGGAGCACAACGGTTGGGCGCTCACCCCGAACCCCAGGCCCAGAAAAGCGCCCGCCATCGCGGACCTTCCGGCCATTCTTCCGACCCAACTCAACAGATGTTCAGATCTCTTCATTCGCTATCGATTTTTAGTTCAACAAAAAATTTAGGACATCAAAGCTAGTATCACGAACAGGGGGTTTCGACGCCCGATCCCACCGTTATGCACGGTCGCCGCTGGGAAACCCAACTTCAACCGCTTTCGTATCGTACCGAAGCCCGCGGCAGTGGATCCCTCCCTGTTCCAGCGGTTTCCGGCACGGCGCAGCCCACCGCAGCCCGCCGGATCGCTCGAAAACCCACGGTGATCGTTGAAAATTTCCCAACAGTGGCGGCGGTTCGTGAAAGGCTTGTTAAGAGCCGGCGGCGATCGGCGGGAGTGGCGTAAAATTGCTTCATGGGTCGAAGGGCGATCGGTACGCTGCTGCTGCTCGCCACACTGAGCGTGGCCGGTGTGGTGATCGTTCAATTGCTGTGGCTGCAACGGGCATCGAGCTACCGGCAGGACCAGGTCGCTTTGCATCGCGAGCAGGAGACCCAGCTCGAAAAGCAGTTCAACGACCGGGTGGTGATCGCGCTCACCGATGTGACCGAACAGATCCTTTCCATCACCAAGGACAACACCGATCTGTACGATGCCGTGAAACAGGAGCGGCCGAACTACTTCGCGGTTACCATAAACGATACGCTCCATCCCTACCTGCTGGAATCGTTGCTGAAAAAGGAATTCGCGCGAAGGAATATCCAGGAGGATTTCGAATACGGGATCTACGATTGCTTCACGGACAGCATCGTTTATGGCAATTATGTTTCATTCGATACGCTCGATACCGATACCGTTACCCACACCAACCTGATGAAGCTGGACAAGGACGGGCATTATTTCGGTGTTTATTTCCCCAACCGCGCCAGCACGCTCTGGACCGAGGATCGATATTCAGGCACCTGGATCTTTCCCGCGATCGTGATGTTGATCGTCTTCAGCTTCTTCATCTACAGCGTTTGGGTGATCCTGAAACAGAAGAAGCTGAGCGAAATGAAGAACGACTTCATCGGGAACATGACGCATGAGCTGAAGACACCGATCAGCACGATCGCACTGAGCAGTGAGGTGATCAACGATCCCGGCATCGTGAACGAACCGGACCGGCTGCGCGAATACGCGCGGATCATACGCAGCGAGAACGAACGGCTGCGATCGCAGGTGGAACGCGTGCTTCAGCTCGCCACGCTGGACAAGGACCAGTTGGAGATGAAGCGCGAGCGCGTGGATATGCACCGTGTGATCGATGAGGTGGCTGACCATTTCAAATTGCCGTTGATGGAACGTGAGGTGAGGCTTTCCATCGAGAAGAAGGCCGATCCACACACGGTCCTCGGCGATCGCATCCACCTGACGAACGCGCTCACCAACCTGCTCGATAACGCCTTGAAATACGGACCCGATCGGTCCACGATACGTGTGCGCACCGCGACAAAAGGTGCATTCCTCACCATTGAAGTGATCGATAACGGGATCGGCATCAAAAAAGAAGATCAGAAATACATCTTCGAGCGCTTCTACCGCGTGCATACCGGCAACGTGCATAATGTGAAAGGCTTCGGGCTCGGCCTTCATTACGTGCAACAGATCGCGAAAGCGCACGAAGGCCGGGTAACGGTGAAGAGCGAGATCGGAAAAGGCAGCACCTTCACGCTCGAACTTCCATGGGTGGGATGAGATGATCCGCGCTTACTTTGCACGCATATGAAGGAGAACACGGCGAGCATTCTTCTGGTGGAGGATGATCAGAACCTTGGGTTCGTGATCCAGGATGCGCTGAAGCGCAAAGGCTACCACGTGCATCTCGCGCGCGATGGGAAGGAAGGCCTGAAGCAATTCAACGAACATCCGTACGATCTGTGCGTGCTGGATGTGATGCTTCCGCAAAAGGATGGATTCAGCCTGGCGGAGGATATCCGGCTTACGAATTCACAGGTGCCGATCGTTTTCCTCACCGCGAAAAGCCAGACCGAGGATCGGATCCAGGGATTCAAGGCGGGCGGAGATGATTACCTCACAAAACCGTTCAGCCACGAGGAACTGATCCTGCGGATCGAAGCGATCCTGCGCCGCACACAAGGGCGTGAGGATGATCCGCGGGCGCGTGAGAAATTCGAGGTAGGCGAATACACGTTCGATCACCGCAACCTCATCCTAAGCCATCCGAAGGAAGAGCGAAAGCTCACAAAGAAGGAAGCCGAAGTGTTGCGCCTTCTCTGCATGCACGTGGATCAGGTATTGCCGCGCGAACTGGTGCTCAACATGGTGTGGGGCGACGATACTTATTTCCTCGGTAGAAGCCTCGATGTGTTCATCAGCCGTTTGCGCAAATACCTGAAGCTTGATCCGAACGTGCAGATCGTGAACGTGCACGGCGTAGGCTTCAAGCTGCAGGTGAACTGATCAATTCAGCGTTCCGCTGGGATCGGGGATCCAGTATTTCTTCAGGTAGTGGATCGTCTCCTTCTCGGTCTGCTTGATCATCTGGTTCATCCGATCCAGCACTTCCGCCTCTGTCTTGTCCTCCACCTTCGCGATCACGGCGGCCAGCATGCGTTGCTGGATCAGCACGCGGTTCAGGATGAAGCTCAACACGCCAACTTCATTGGCCTTCTGCGGATCGGTGATCGGATCTTGCGGGTTCATTGGTGGAAGGTAAGGTGACAAGGATGCAGATCGATCTGGTACATTCGCATCTACTGGACAGTGAACGTTCAGCTGGATCCATCATGAAAAACCTCCTGGCATTCGCATTCCTGCTTTTTGCGCAATTGTCCGTTCACGCCCAGATCGCACATGATCTGACCGTGTACTCCGAAGATGGCGAGACCTTCACGTTATTGGTGAACGGCCAGAAGGTGAACGATCAGCCCGCCGCGAGCGTGACGGCGCAGAATATCAATTTCGACTATGCGAAGGTGATCGTCCAATTCGCAAACGATTCGCTGCCTCCGATCGAACGAAAGAACCTTCAGATCGCCACGCCGGGTACCGGTCCGAAAGGTCCTGTGGCCGCGGTCTACGCGATCAAGGAGAAGAAAGGCGAGCAGGTGCTTCGCTTCGTTTCCCGATCGGACAAGAAGATCCAGGACAACCCGGTGATCATCATCAACAACAACTGATCAGAGCCCCAGCTTCTTCACGATCTTGCTCACCTCGGCCTCGGTGCTGCGCAGCATATCGTTGCAGAACGCGATCAGTTCCGCGGCACGCTTCACTTTCGCGGTGAGTTCGTCTACGCCGACCTTGT
>JAEZDL010000178.1 GCA_023418095.1 Bacteroidota bacterium | reverse complement strand
GGGCCGAAGAGGCCAGCACGCCGATCGTTGAAGCGACCGCATTGCATCCGCCATCGATCGCGAGCTTCACGATGTTCTCTGGATCGAAATAGATCGGGTTGGGCGCAAAGCTGGCGCCAGCGCTGTGTTCGATCCCCTGATCCACGGGGAGGATGCTCATGTAACCGGTGTTCGCTAGCCGGCCGTTGCCGTAGAGCGCTTGGAGGCTGCGCAATACCTGCGGACTGCGATCGCTCTGGCCGAAGCAACGATCGATGAAATCAGGGCCGGGCAGGTGCAGGTCCTTTTTACCGATCGTGCGGCTTTCATGTGCCAGCAGGCTTTCGGCATCATTGCCAAGTATCTCTTCGATCCTTCCGGTCTTCACGGTCTCCATTTGTTCGCTTTTGAGGCGCCGCAAAGGTAGGGCTTCCGGCAGATCGCGGGAAGTTGCCGGTCAGAACGGGTAACCGATGCCCAGGTTGAAGTTCACCTGCGGCCTGTATTCGATCGCGATACCGTGATCCTGGAATTGCTGTTCGATGTATTTCGTTTTCGGTTCGAAGATCCAGCGTTCACCGCGTGGAAGAGCGGGATCTTTCGTTTGAAGGCCCAGATCGAAGCGCACGATGAAGAAGTCGAAGTTGAACCGTGCGCCGAATCCGGTGCCAATGGCCAGTTCGCTGATGAATTCCTCCGAGATCCCGCTGCCCGGCTTGCGCGGATCCTCTTCGATGTTCCAGATGTTGCCAACATCGGCGAAGAGCGCACCTTCGAGAAAACCGATCAAATGGAAACGGTATTCAGCATTCCCTTCCAGGCGGATCTCCCCGATCCGATCGAACGCGATCACCGGCGAACTGTACGAACCCGGACCGAGGCTCCTTGCCCGCCACGCGCGCAATCCGTTGGCACCACCCACGAAAAAACTACTTTCAAACGGAAGAACACCAAGGTTGCCATACGGCACGCCGATGCCACCACCAAGCCTGAAGGCCATGCTGCTGCGATCGTGTATGATCCGCCGCCAGCGAAATTCCTGATCCACCTTGATATATTCCGCGTAGCGCACGCCGGCCACAGTGAAGAAGCGGTTGCCGGCGGTATCCATCGTTTCCGTGCCCAGCGCGCGCATGGGGATCCCGATCGGGTTGCCGGCCCATTCGATCGATGTGCGCGAGAAGAACACGTTGCGTGTGCGCGTGGTCTCCTGTGTGTTCACGGTCATCATGCCGCGCATTCCCACGATCAGGTGATCGGTGTAACTGTCGGTGAGCACCGGATCGTTCGCCTGCTCCAGGTACTGTTGGAATTCATCCGATCGCTGCGGGATGCGGATCACGTTCACTTCGAGCGGATAGATCCCAAAGGTGCGCGAGCGCGCGCGGCTCCACTCATATCCGTAGGACATCTTCGCAAGCGTTCGCGTGAAATCGGGACGTTGCTGGTAATTGTAGAGGATGGTGATCGCAGTACGCGGCGAGGCCGATCGGGCAAATAGATCGCGGCTTACGAACGGGATCAGGAAGTGTGGGAACCGGAGTGAGATCTCCGGACCGATATTCACCGTATTGAATAATGTGTTGTTCTCCAGCGTGGTGGTGGTGCCCTCTTCGGTGTTCAATCCTTCGCCGGTGAGATTCTGCTGTGCTTCGAGGCCCAACACCAACTGAGCTTGCAACAGGCCCATGCTGCGGAAAAGATTGCGGTGCCTGTATCCCACGCTCACCGATGTACCTAGGAATCCCCCGCGATTCGTACCGAAACCTTCGGTGGAAAAGCTCTGGGTCTTGCCGGGCAGCAGATCGATCCGTGCATTCGCAAGGCCCGGCCTTCCGGTACCAGTGGTATCGTAACTGATCTCCACCCGATCGAAGACACGCAAACCCGTCAATCGCCGGTACGTGCGATCGGCGAGCCGCTGGTTGAAGGTCTCCTGCGGACGCAGGAAGATCGCGCTCAACAGGGCCTGCGGTTTATACTGCGGCCGATCCCCTTCATACAGCAATGAGTAGCCTCTGTACTGCATCGTATCGGGGATCACCTTGCTGCCTGCGCGGAACGTACGCGCCATGTTCACCGTTACATTGTTGATGGTATAGACCGTGCCTTCGGCCGTTCCCTTCAACTGCCTGTTCTTCTCATGCGGCCGCTCGAGATGGAGCACCACATCCACCTGCTTTTCGCCCACGGCCGTATCCGCATCGTAATGGATCAGTTCCGGAGAGAAGAAAAGGTAGCCTTGCCGGCGTAGGAGGGTCGAGATCCGTCCACGCTCCTCATCCAACCGGTCCGCATCGAACCGATCGCCCGGCTTGATCACTGAAGCTTCCCTTTCCGCTGTCACGATCGTATCGATCGCCGGGTCATCCACCTCGATCCGCATATTCCGGTGGCTGTACATCGGGCCTGGTACCACGGTGTAGGATACGATCGCTGAAGGTCTCTTCTGCAGGATCGGCTTTCGGAACCTCACCGAATCGGTCACCTGGGCCTTGAAATACCCTTCCTTCTGCATGTACAGGCGGATCTGTTCACGTGATCGTTCGATCAGCGCGGTATCCAGGATCACCGGTGGTTCGCCCACCACTTCGCGCAACCACTGGCCCTTCGTGCGTTTGTACGGTTTAGGCTCCTTTCCCTTCAACTTCCGCTCTTCGTTCTTTCGATCGATCTTCGCATCCTTCGCCTTGCGTTTCGCTTCCACCGCCTCTGGATCGGGAATGTTGTAGAACCAGAGATAGAGGCGCATCCAAAGCACGCGCTTGTTGGGCCTTTGCTTGATGATCGGTTCCAGTTCACCCGCAGGGATCGAAGCTTCGGTAACGATCACATCGTTCCGATCGAGCAGGTACCTGCCTTCAGGAAGCCGTTTCGTGGGATCGCAACCGGCCAGCAGAAGCAGCGCCATCAGCCCTGAAAGGATATTGATCGAAAGGATCCGCAAGTGGAAAGCTGCCTAATTTGCGCCGTGGCCGCAGGGCGGCCAAAGATATCCGCCACGTGAGCACAAGGTCCGAATTGAAGCTGGTACGCGCCCTTCAGCAAAAGAAATACCGCGAACAGGAGAAGCTTTTCCTGGTGCAGGGAAGGAAGGTCGTGAACGAATTGTTGAAGAGCGGTTGGAAGATCGAAGCGATCCATGCAACGGCGGAACTGGCGCAACAGATCCACCATCCTGCGGTGAGGCAGTTGCCGGCGCACGAGCTGGACCGGCTCGGAACATTGGAAAGTGGGAATGAAGTGATCGCCGTGGTGCGCCTGCCCGATCGTTCAATGCCGATCCAATTGAAGCAGGATGAATTGGTGATCGCGTTGGATTCGATCAATGATCCGGGAAATCTTGGAACGATCCTTCGGATCGCTGATTGGTTCGGGATCGATCATGTGATCTGTTCGGCGGGAAGCGTTGATGCGTTCAACCCGAAATGCGTGCAGGCCAGCATGGGCGCCATTTTCAGGGTTTCGGTGCACTACGTTGATCTGCCAGTTGAATTGGATCGGTTGAAGAAGAACGGAGCATCGATCCATCTTGCTTCCATGGAAGGCGGATCGGTCTTCGATCGGAAATTGGAACGTCCATCGATCCTGGTGCTCGGCAGCGAATCGCACGGGATCTCGGAGGAAGTGCGCGCGATCGGCGGAACGGCCATCTCGATCCCCGGGGCGGACCGATCGGAATCGTTGAACGTGGCTACGGCCGCGGCCGCGCTCTGCATGGAATTCGATCGTCAGTGGCGCGCGCGTTGAAGCGCTGCCACCTGATCGGCCACGCGTTGCCCGTCCATGGCAGCGCTTACAATGCCTCCAGCGTAGCCGGCGCCTTCACCACACGGGAAAATGCCTTTCACACGGATATGTTCCAACGTTGATGGATCGCGCGGGATCCGCACCGGCGAACTCGTGCGCGATTCAACTGCGACGACAACCGCTTCATTCGTTCTGTAGCCGCGCATCTTCTTTCCGAATTCGGCGAGCCCTTCACGCAACCTGCCCGCGATCTCCTTCGGAAGCAGGCGATCCACGCGATGGGAGACGATCCCCGGTGGATAACTGCATTCCGGCAGATCGATGCTTTCTTTTCCCATGATGAAATCATCCAGCCGTTGCGCTGGCGCGGTTTGTCTTTTTCCACCGGCGATCCAGGCCTCGTGCTCCACGTGGCGCTGGAATTCCATTCCGCCCAAGGCATCGTTCGCACCGATCGATAGCGGCGCCGTTACCACCACGCCTGAATTCGCGAACGGATTGTTGCGCTTGCTCGGGCTCCAGCCATTCGTGACGACTTCCTCTTGTGCGGTGGCGCATGGCGCGATGATGCCGCCGGGACACATGCAGAATGAATACACACCGAGGCCCTGCACCTGGTGCACCATGCTGTAGCTCGCCGGTGGCAGGTAAGGATCGCGAACATTGCAGTGATACTGTGCGCGATCGATGATCTCCTGCGGATGTTCCACGCGCACGCCCAATGCGAATTCCTTGCGTTCGATGGTGATGCCTTTGCGATGCAGGAGCTGGAAGATGTCGCGCGCGGAATGGCCCGTGGCCAGGATCACGGATGAAGCGCGATGTTCCTTTTCGTTCTGGTCGATCACACCTTCGATCCGATCATTGCGGATGATCAGGTCTGTCACACGTGTTCCGAACCGTACTTCACCGCCCGCGCTGATGATCGCCTCACGCATCGCGGT